>NZ_VHTC01000036.1:0-30026 GCF_013048685.1 Vibrio sp. A8-1 | reverse complement strand
TGGAAGTTCTACGCAGGTCAGACTACGAAATTACAACGTTAGAGCTGCTCGAAGCAGGGGCAGAGCTTACACGGCAACTTCACCAATATGGTTATGCGCTGGGTGATTTATGAGGGGATCCTTCAGGCTTCAGCATCCTTTTGTCTATTTGAACATGTTCAAGTAGCCATTCATGCCCAATCTTGTCAAAGCAAGCTTTAATATCCCCCTCCAAAACCCAGCGACCTGAGCGCTTAAGACACAAGCATTTGAAGCATTGTGCTATTGTGTCAGCCGTACTGCGATTAGGGCGAAAACCGTAGCTATTTCGATCTGCTATCGTTTCCGATATCGGTTCTAAAGCAAGCAGATAAAGCGCTTGTTGCGCTCGGTCTATCATGCATGAAATGCCGAGGGGTCTAAGTTTGCCATTCTTTTTCGGGATATAGATACGTCTGAGGGGTTTGGCTCGATAGCCTTTACGGTTCAATTGATTAACTGCGGTCATTCGACGAGCATCCGTATTCCAGATAACACCATCGACTCCAGGAGTGTTACTGCCTTTGTTTTGGGACACTCGCTTCACAGCTAGTAATTTAGCTGACCTCGAGTGCGTTAAGACCCACTGCAAAGCTTTCGCTTTACTGTGTTTTCCCTCTCGGGTTGCTTTTGCAATGCGCATTTGAAGCTTTAACACGTGCGACTCTACGGCCTTCCAGTCGATGGATTGCCATTGAGTGCCATTAGGAGAGGCACTAACTTCTGATGAAGCCACCATTTGCGTTTCTCCTTGAATAAAGTTCTTCAAATCATCTTGCAACGGGAGACCAGTTAGAAGTCAGCTCGCTTTCGCGCCAGATATAAACCTGTATCCACTTCATTACAAAGCGGCCTTTGCTTTTTCTAACCTCCTTTACCTGCACACCTATCGGCAATCTTCGCAGACTGCTTTCCCAATGGGAGATATACAGGCTTACCCTGTTCCGTATGTCGCGCAAAATATCAGCTTAGATGCCCACTATAGTGCGGAGAGTACATCGATCACGAAAGAGTACTGTCCAACTTCTTTCCGACTCTCATTGCCGTTTTGGCCACAGCGTATTAACCACTTCCGCTGCTTCATCGTATAACGCGCCTTACGTGGATTCACTTACGTTCATCATACTGACACCCTAGCACTTACCCAATTTGTGGTTATCAGGAGGAACGTCCTCTCACGATTCCATTCCCACTCAGCCTAACGGCTGAGTTTCGTTACATTGTCGGATCCGCTGCTTTATTCAGGATCCTAGGGTCATCTGGTGATACAGATGGTTCACTCTTGTCGTGGTGAACAACGCTTCATACGACTTCAGGTCGCACGGACAATTCCGAGTTACCCATTTATTAATCTAACAATGAACGAATTAGTTGAAGTATGGCAACTCTCGCTTAGATAACTGTCCAGTCATACTGTTGCAAATCATTCAGAACTAGGGAGCTAGTAAGACTTTGTCTGATTAATATTCAAATTTATTAACTGGGCAGTACCAAACATGTATGGAGGTTTCGGTAGCTCTGCAATAAACAATCTAGATTGACATAACGTTTATCTGCTTTAGTAAATTTACTTTGCCGACAATATGGAGAAACTAAGCAAGTCATCATATTTGCGCTTTTAGCAGCAGTCAGACCGACAAAACTGTCTTCTATCACCAAGCAATCAGCAACATCAACCTTAAGTCTGTGAGCCGCAGTCAGATAAACATCAGGGCTCGGTTTACCATGCTCTTCATCTTCGGCGCTGCAAATCACACTAAATTTATCCCAGAGTTTAAGACGATCAAAGACAGCTTTTATCACCACGTGGTTCGATGAGGTTGCGAGTGCCAGCTTTAAGCCCTGCTGTGAGAAAAAACTTAACGCGTCATAAACACCCGTCATTGCTTCACCAGTGGTGGAAATGCGGTTACACAGCTTAGTCAGAATAAGACTTTCCAACTCTTTTGCTGGCATGGACAGTGAGTACATCTCACACCAAGTACACGCGATTTCATCAACACGCTTCCCCATTGTCAATTGCTCACAGTCCTGACGGGTGACGGTCACGCCAACACTAGCCAACGATTCAATCTGTGCTTCCTGCCACAAAGGTTCAGAGTCAATAATTACACCGTCCATGTCAAAAATAACTGCTTTTTTATTCATAGTTACCTCAAAAAATAGAAATAGTATGACAACCAAAAGCGTTGCCATACTCTAAACCGTCTTACGCAACGGTAACTTTACTCGATTCAACGCCTCTCGCTTCGAAACCAGGTTGCTCCACTTTAATTAAATAGGTGAAGAAAAACGCCAACACATACAAGGCAGTATAGGCAATCACCACGCCTATCGTACTGAAATACGGCAGCAAGACCACTGCAATTGCCGGCGCAAGAAAGTTGGATAGCCCCGCGGACAAGTTATAGACAGAAATCGCTGCACCTTTGTGATTTGGTTCTAGTGCAGGAAACACAGCAGCCATTGGTACAAACGCGGCCACGAAAATGCCCAGAGAAATGGCAGGGATCAGTGCCATATAGAAGTTGTTCCCAAAGTGCTGAGGGATGTAATAAAACGCTAGGCTAGAAAGCGCCATTCCAATGCAGCCGAACCAGCGCACAACCTTCATCCACCCAAGTTTCTCACCCATGATGCCCCAGAAGACGTTAGAGAAAATGGTGGTAAAGAAGAACACCGCCCATACCTGAAGCCAGTCGGATGTTGTAAATCCTAAATCATCAACAAACATCATCGGCATAATGACGGCAAAACCAAATAGCGACAGGGTGTTGATAATGCGTACGAAGCTGGAGTAAAGCACATTTTTATTGGTATAGAGTAGCGTGACGGTGCGGCTCAGCTCGGTCAGTTTCTGTTTATTATTCAAGTTAAGCATGTGGGTTGGTGTTTTAACATTACGCAGGGCAATCATGGCGATCAGTCCGCCTGCTGCACAAAAAGCTAACGATAACCACAAGGTGCCATATTCGCCGATCCAAGGGATAGTGAAGCTTGGGATGTAACTACCCGCTACGCCGATACCAATGGAGTATACCGTCCAAAACCAGCCAAGCGCTGAACTTACACCATCACTACGAACGTTGTGCACGATTACCACGATAAAGGAATAAAGAAATAGTGGATAAGCCACCCCGCGGATTCCATAAAATAAAAGAATTAACGCGTAGTTTGACTGGCTTAACCCTAACGTTAAGAACAATACATGGAAGACACACCATAGCAGCAAGCCAATTTTCATGGTTTTCTGCGGAGTAATGATTTCCGCTACTACGCCAGACACCCAAGCGGCCAGAGCTGCGGCCAAACCATAAAGTGTAAACGCAAAGGATGATTGAGCAGGGGTAAAACCTAACTCGGTGATGTAGTGCGAAAGGAATGCCAGTTCAAAGCCATCTCCCGTCATAAAGATAGCAATGGCGATATATCCCCATATCAGATTTAGTGGCAATCCAAGCCACTGTTTGCTTACATTTTCCATATATTCCTCGTTTTGTAGGGTAAAGGAATTCCACACCCCTTTTTCAGGGGTGCTGTCCTTGTTTTTATGTGTGGTTCTCTTTCTAAGATCTGGCTGTTAGAGCCAATGCTATGGCCGTAAAGCTAAGTCGTTTTGGTAAAGCGTACGGAAATGCTCATAACGCTTACTCAACACAGGCTCATGCCCTGCGCGTGGTTGATAGACCCGGAAGATTTCCGGCTTTTTACACACATCTTCGATGGCTTTGCCAGAGGCGAGGCAAGCCAGTCGAGCCGCACCGAGTGCCCCACCTGTTTCTCCACCTTTGTGAGTGACAATAGGTAGACAGAGTGTATCGGCCAACAGTTGCGCCCAAAACACACTACGTGCACCACCACCGACGAGAGAACATTGCTCGATTTGTGTGCCACTTTCCTGCAATACACGTAGTCCGTCGGCAATCCCAAAGCTTACGCCTTCAATAACCGCATAGCCCAGTAGAGCGCGATTGGTCGAATGAGTCATTCCGTGGAACATCCCCATCGCCTGAGGGTCATTGTGCGGAGTACGCTCGCCGGACAGATAAGGTAAGAAAAGTGGCGCTTTGGCTTTCTCCTCCTCACTCAACTGCGCGATGCCTTCCAGCAATTCAGCCTCTGTCACACCAACAATGCGACAGAACCATTGCAGGCAACTAGCCGCACTGAGCATGACACTCATTTGGTGCCAACGCTGAGGCAACACGTGACAAAAAGCATGCACCGCAGACTCAGGGGCTGGGCGGTACTGCTCATTAACAACAAACAGCACACCAGAAGTGCCAAGAGAAATAAACGCATCCCCCGGATTCACGGCGCCAACACCAATTGCGCTGACGGCGTTATCACCACCGCCGCCGGCAACAATCACAGAAGAGCTCAGTCCCCACTTATGTGCCACCTCCGCTGACAAAGCAGCCGAAACTTCACAACCTTCTACCAGCGCTGGCATCTGCGCTCGGCTGAGTTGGCATTTATCTAGCAAAGAATCCGACCAGTCGCGCTTCGCCACATCCAACCATAACGTGCCCGCAGAATCTGACATGTCCGAGATTTTGCACCCAGTCATTTTCATACGTAGAAAGTCTTTGGGTAACAGAACTGTGTTGATACAAGCAAAATGGCTCGGCTCGTGCTTACGAACCCAAAGCAACTTAGGCGCGGTGAAACCCGGCATCGCTAGGTTGCCAGCGATATCATGCAAATCTGGTGCAACGGCTTCCAGCTCAACGCACTCTTGATGACTTCGGGTGTCATTCCACAAAATAGCCGGACGGATCACCTCATCTCGCTCATCTAATAGCACCGCTCCATGCATTTGACCGGAAAGGCCTATCGCTTTGATCGCCCCCCAATGTTCAGCACACTTTTCTCGCAGCGCACCAATCAGATAGTTGGTCGCTTCCCACCACTCCTGTGGCGCCTGCTCCGACCAATGTGGATGAGGGCGCTGAATTGTCAGCGGTGCACTGTGCGTTGCAACCGTTTCGCCCTGTTCATCAATCACCAGGGCTTTGACTTCCGAGGTGCCAAGATCAATACCTAAATACATGACAGCCCCTTATTGAATCATTGAGTAAGTAGCAGCAATTTTCTCGCGCAGCAGAACTTCAAACTCCGCATGCTCAGCAAGTTCACCAAACAAAGCTCTATTTTGCGCGTACACCGCAATTGGGTCAGCAGATTCAAACATCTCATGCACCGCACTCGCGTCTAGAATGCCGTCTTGATATTCATATGGCAGTAGGTCTTTATGCCATTGCAACATAAATACAAAGAACAGCGCTGGTAGCATCGCGGACGCCTGAGGAGCCACACCGCGCTGATAACATTCAATCATGGTTGGTGTGATCATCGCGGGAATTTTGGAGAATCCGTCGGCCGCAACACGTTGGTTGGTGTCTTTAATATAAGGGTTGGTGAATCGCTCAAGCACAACATCACGGTATGTCGGCAGGTCGATACCGTTTTCGCCCAAACTAGGAATCACATCCTGACTCACGTAGTCGTGCGCAATTTGATAAATGTAATCGGTAAGGGTACTTTCGTGAATATATGACTGACCAACCAAAGTACCAGCCCATGCGATACAGCAGTGCGATGCATTAAGGATACGGATTTTCGCCTCTTCGTAAGGAATGACAGAATCCACCATTTCCACACCAACATTTTCTAACGCTGGTCGTGCATCTTTAAAGTTATCTTCAATCACCCACTGGATAAAGGTTTCACCCATCACTGGTGCTTTATCATCAATACCAGTTTTAGCTTTGATTCGTGCGGGAAGATCAGCCGCAGGACGAGGAACAATGCGATCCACCATAGTATTTGGACATGTGGTGTTTGCTTTTACCCACTGCAGCACCTCTTGTTTTCCTGTCAAAGTGAGAAACTCCATCAAACCATCACGGAAGCGCTCACCGTTGTGGCGTACGTTGTCGCAGTTTAGTAATGTCACCGGACCTGTGTTATCGGCAATACGGCGCTCCAAAATTTTCGTCACCGTCCCGTAAATGGTTTGATGAGCACCATTTAGATCGGCATTTAATACCGCATTATCTACGTCTAATGTGTGGTCGGTTTTCAGATAATAGCCACTTTCTGTGACGGTAAACGCGATAACCCTCGTCTTCGCTTTCGCCCCTTCGTTAACCAAAGGTGCCAAGTCTTCCTGCCAAGGTAGCTGTGTCTTAATCGACCTGATCACTTCGTAGTCACGTTCGCCTGCTGGGCTAACCGTTTCCAGTACATACTCGCCATTTTGAGATCTTAACGCTTCAACGGTCGCTTCCACATCATTGCGAATGTTGCCTGCTGCGATGTGCCAGCTGTTATCGTCCGATTCGAGCAATTTATGTAGATACCAAGCTTGATGCGCACGATGAAATGAGCCTAGACCGATGTGAAGCCACGTGTATTGGTTTTTCATAATAGTTCCTTGTTTTTGTTTAATGATGCCACTCTATTTGATCAAAAAAACAAATAAAGAGCTAAAGATCACAAATGAACAAAAAACCAATTGTTGGTTTTTTGTTCATTTGTGAAAAATTGATTGCTATTGCATTCATTAAATATTCGCGAGAAGATACAAGCTATTGACGCGCCAAAGAAAGAAACAATGACTTCACTCGTGTCATAAGGTATCGAAAATAAGGAATTAACTTGGCTAGAGATGACACTTACAAAACTGACCAGATGGTTCGTGCTGCTTGGATGTACTACATCTCTGGCCGTAACCAACGCGATATTGCTGCTGAGCTAGGATTGTCACGCCCAGTGGTTCAACGTTTGATCGCCGCAGCGAAAGAAGAAGGGATTGTATCGGTCGGTCTACACCATCCGATTTCAACCTGTTTAGATTACGCAGAACTGCTCAAAGAAAAGTATCAGTTAGTGGAATGCAACATCGTACCCACCACCAATAGTGATGAAACGCTGGATAACGTCTCGTTTGGTTGTTTTCAATTGATGTCCAAATATACCAAAGACCAGCAGGAGCAAGTCATTGGTATCGGCTCTGGCTTGACGTTGAAAAAGGCGATCAACCGTATTGATTTCGAATCACCAAACAGTAAATGTGTAGCGCTGATCAGTGCTATGGGTGTCGATGGGCAATGTAATTACTATGACGATGTGCCGCTGATTTTAGCGCGTAAAATTAGGGCTAACTATTACCAATTGCCCGTTCCGCGTTACGCCACTTCGAGCGAGGAACTCAAGCTCTGGACGAGCATGCGCGTATTTCAAGAAGTTGCGCGTGTTGCTGACAGCGCGAGTGTGGTGTTTACTGGCATTGGTTCACTGAGTAAAGCTAGCCCTATCATCAAAGATGGTTTCATTTCATCCGACAAGGCTGATGAGCTCAATCAGCAAGGTGCGGTTGGTGAAATTTTGGGCCGCTTTATCAACGCCGAAGGCGAAGTGGTTAATTGCACGATCAACACCTTCATCACCAGCTACGACATGCGCAACAACGATTGCCCTCGCATTGGTGCCGCGTTTGGCGAAGACAAGCGTTCTGCGATTCTAGCGGCGTTAAAAGGACACTGGATAAATGGATTGGTTACCGATGAGACAACCGCTAGATGGTTATTAACCCAATGATAATATTACCAATAAAGCCCTTTAAATTTGTGCTAATAGCTCTATTGAGAGTTCATCAACTAGTAACAGGAGCTACCCTTAATTTTTAACCTGTGTGCTTACCTTAATCAACTCAACCAAGACTACTTGGCCATGCACCGCCGCAAAGAAGATTACTTTTGGCAAACCTATATGGGCATCAGTGATGACCAAGCGGGGACAACCAAAGCCCAAACCGAGTGGACTCACTTTCTCTCACAAGGGTCAAGAATAGAAGAAATCCGCCAACAGATCGCTGCAGCAGAAAACATCAGCGATAGCCAGCAGCGCGAGCAAACCCTGCAAGGGCTGAATGGCTGGTTAGCCATGTTCCAAGCCCATGCGATAGAATCTCGCCAAGCTCAGCAACTGAAAAACGAACTGATCGAGTTCGAAGCCGACCTATTCACCAAAAAGCAGCAACATGTGCTGACTTACACTAATGAACACGGTGAGGCGATTAAAGCCAGTTTACCCGAGCTCAGTTCAACCATTCGTGCCAATAACTTTGAGTCAGATGGTCATTCAGAAGGACTATGTACGGGAATGGTTGGGTCATGAAGTTTTAGACAAGCCAATCATAGTTCATGACTGGCAAGCAGAATAGAATTAGCCCTGAACAGTATGAGCTTTTTGGATAGTTTTGTTCTGAGACTCTGTCGCTACGACAATGACGCGCTTATAAACCTTGTTTTTATCACCAGAAGATGTATTACGAACAAATCTGGCAAGTGGTGAAGTAGCATTGTTGGCTTTAGAATCAATCATCACGCTTCTCCTGGTGCCTACTAGCACCTACGATTTCTCTTACAACTTCCAAAGTATACGCTGGATCCAAATACTGTTGCAAACTGATTATATCACTGTGATGGCTGTGGGTAGTCCCATCCAGAAGAAAGCTCTGGTTATTCTTAAAAATCATATCCATGGCACGTTCGACAAGTGTAATCACCGCAGATTGGAATAAGTATGAATTGTTCCCATTGTAATCTTCAAACTCCTCCCTTAAATCATCAGGGTCAAGGCGCAAAACATGTCCACCATCCTCAGTTAAAACTGCAACCAACTCCTTAGAAGACTCAGTTTTCCCTGCACCTGGAGATCCGCTCATAAACACAGAAACTGGCTCCAACTCTGGAGCGTAGAGACTGGTGTCGGTAAGCCTGCGACAAATCCTAGTACGATTTTTCTTTGCAAAATCCAAGGCCTTTTTCTTAATAGCCAACTCGCTGGGTGAAAGTTCCAATTCATCTTCTCCAGTGGAAAGAAATCGCCTGCTCCCCAAAGAGGCACCAGCAATTTTCACGTTGTATCGTTTATTCAGCTTTTAGCTAATCAATTTCTTCAAAAACGGATTATACCAATCACACCTCTAGATATCCGTATCTTAGGAAATTTTGAGTGCATCTTTGCTCTCAACACCAAGATAGCGAATGGTGTTATCAAGTTTCACATGCCCTAAAAGTAGCTGTACCGCCCTGATATTTTTTGTTCTCGCCTATTAGTCCTTCGCATGGAGTAGATACCATACTGCGCTGCGTTAAGTCCAAGCGTCGTTGCCCATTTTTTATGCTGTGGACGTAATAGGAGTAGCTCATTGGCGCCCCAATTTTTTGGACTAGGAAAGATAAAGTCCTAATGAGAGAGTTGACTAATAAACAACCTCTGGCTGAGTGCGTGTTGAGTTTGCTCTCACTACATCCCCCTGTAAATACCAAGTACATTTACCTTTACGCGGAGGCCATCAACCATAGCTGGGGTTGCATCGCTCGTTTGTGCTGGACGTGAGATAATCTTCGATTAACTCAACCATTTTTAAGGATAAAAATGACTGCCAGTGCTTACCTTAACCAACTCAACCAAGACTACTTGGCCATGCACCGCCGCAAAGAAGATTACTTTTGGCAAACCTACATGGGCATTAGCGACGACCAAGCGGGGGCAACCAAAGCCCAAACCGAGTGGACTCACTTTCTCTCACAAGGGTCAAGAATAGAAGAGCTCCGCCAACAGATCGCCGCAGCAGAGAACATCAGCGATAGCGAGCAGCGCGAGCAAACCCTGCAAGGGCTGAATGGCTGGTTAGCCATGTTCCAAGCTCATGCGATAGAATCTCGCCAAGCTCAGCAACTGAAAAACGAACTGATCGAGTTCGAAGCCGACCTATTCACCAAAAAGCAGCAACATGTGCTGACTTACATGAATGAACACGGTGACGCGATTGAAGCCAGTTTACCTGTGCTCAGTTCAACCATTCGTGCCAATAACCTTGAGTCCGTGCGTCAATCAGCCCATCAATCGCTGCTAGAACTAGAGCAATGGCTACTTGAACAAGGCTTTTTGCAATTGGTGCAAAAGCGTAACGCCTTTGCGCGCGCCATGGGTTATGCCAATTACTTTGACTACTCGGTACAAAAAACCGAAAAAATGAGCAGCGAAGCGCTGTTTGCTATTTTGGATGATTTCGAGCAGCGTACCCGTCAACGCCATCAAGATAGCTTAAGCACACTCGTTGCCGAGCAAGGGGAAGAATGCCTCAAAGGGCATAATTTTGTTTTCTCGTTTGCTGGCGATGTGATGCGCGAACTCGACCCTTATGTGCCGTTTTCGCAATCCTTGCGCCGTTGGGTGGAATCATTTGGCCGTTTGCACATCGATTATTCAGAGGCTGAACTGACTTTAGATTTGCTGGACCGTAAAGGAAAATATCCGAATGGTTTTTGTCATGGCCCGATCCCATCTTTTTACCATCAAGGACAATGGGTTGCGGCTAAAGTCAATTTTACCTCTAACGCCAAGCCCGACCAAATTGGCAGTGGCTATGATGGCATCAATACCTTGTTTCATGAAGGTGGCCATGCGGCGCATTTTGCTAATGTGAGACTCAATGCCCCTTGCTTCTCACAAGAGTTTGCGCCGACCTCAATGGCCTACGCAGAAACTCAATCGATGTTTTGCGATAGCCTACTCAACGATGCTGATTGGCTAAAACGCTATGCCTTAGATAAGGCTGGCAACCCGCTTCCCGATAGTGTCATTCAAGCGATGGTCAATAACCGTCAGCCGTTCAAAGCGTATCAAGAGCGCAGCATTCTGCTGGTGCCTTATTTTGAACGCGCTCTGTATCAATTAAGCGATGAGCAGTTAACCGCCGAGCACGTTACGGCTTTAGCCCGTGAAACTGAGCAGCGTATTCTTGGCCTTGAGTCGAGCCCTCGCCCGCTGTTGGCGATTCCGCATCTATTATCTGATGAGTCGGCCTGCGCTTATCAAGGTTACTTATTGGCTCATATGGCGGTCTATCAAACGCGGGCTTACTTTATGGAAAAGTTTGGCTACCTGACAGATAACCCACAGATTGGCCCACTGCTCGCTAAACATTACTGGCACAAGGGCAATCAAGTTTCACATTCGGAATCGATCCAAAGTCTTACCGGTGAAGGCTTTAATGCCAAATATCTCGCCGATGTTTGTAACCTTTCTGCCGAGCAAGCTTGGCAACAAGAGCTGCAAAAAATCGCGGCGATGCAGAGCCGTCAACCGAGTAGCCCTGCGCCACTGAATGCCAAGATTACTGTAGTCGATGGTGAGCAAGTGATCGCCTCTAATGCACTGTCTGATGAGCAGATGTGCCAGCAGTTTGAAGATTACATTATGCAGACTTACGGCTGTTAACGGCTCTATCCCCTGACGACTTGAGTAGCGGTGATCTTTATTGCCAGCAACCTCAAGTGGTTTGGGGATAGAAAACCCACGGCTTAAACCTGCTTCGGATAATGCTTTTTCAGTAAGCTGTGCATATTGCGCTTACGTTTGTAGGTTTCCGCCAGTGATGTAATCGCGAGATAAACATTGCTCGATACTGCACGCCGCTCATTATCTTCCCCCTTTTTTTTAGCGCTCCGCATTAACTCATTGAACTGTAATTATTATTTTATATTGATGACATATTAACTTCATTTTTAGATGCCAATCTCCTGCTCTGGTTTGACCAGTTTTGGATTTTTGGTACACAAAGTCTATACCCAAACAACGTGGAGTTAGGGGTAAAGAGGATAAAAATAAGGAAGTTAGTATGTCTATGTCTCGCAGAGGCTTTATAAAGGCGGTTTCCGCTAGCATGGTCGCTAGCAGTTTAATCGCGTGTCAATCTGATGATACACAGCTCAAACCTGTCACCTTTGAGCATGGTGTAGCCAGTGGAGATCCGTTACAAGATGCCGTTATCATCTGGACTCGGGTAACCACCGAAAGTCGTTACGCAGAAGTGACTTGGCAACTCTCTGAGCATGAGGATTTTGCTCACTTAGCGGCTTCTGGCAAACAGCAAACTGACAATGGAAAAGACTTTACCGTCAAAGTTGATGTCACAGGATTAGCCGCAGGAAAAAACTATTTTTATCGCTTTATGTGTCAGGGAATAAATAGCCAAGTTGGGAGAACCAAAACGTTGGCACAAGGCGAGTTGGCCAAGGCATCGTTAGCGGTGGTTTCTTGCTCTAATTACCCAACAGGTTACTTCAACGTTTATCGAGAAATCGTTCACCAGCATCAGAAAAAGCCGTTTGATGCGGTACTGCATTTAGGCGATTACATTTACGAATACGGCTCCGGTGGTTATGCCACCGAAAATGCGGCGGCCCTTGGACGTGAACCAAGTCGTGGTACTGAGTGTGTCAGCCTGCAAGATTACCGAGCACGTTATGCACAATATCGCCAAGATAGCGACCTACAAGCCTTGCATGCTTCGATGCCGATGATTGCAGTATGGGATGATCATGAAATTGCTAATGATACTTGGCTTAATGGCGCTGAAAATCATCAACCAGAGCAAGGCAGTTTTGAATTGCGACGCGCCGCAGCCGCTGCTGCATGGGTAGAATGGCTCCCTGTCCGTGAAAACCCTGAATCGAATGTAATTATCTATCGTCACTTCTCTTTTGGCGATCTTTTGGATCTCTACATGCTCGATACTCGTGTCGTCGCCCGTGATGAACCATTGGATTATTTTTCGTTGTCCTCTCCCTCAATCGAAGGCATCGCAGGATTGGTTGCTCAGTCTCGTCAACCCGGTCGAAACCTATTAGGTCAGCATCAAAAACAGTGGCTAAAAAACCAAATGGCTAACGCTTCTGGTAAATGGTCAATCATGGGCCAACAAGTATTGATGAGTCGAATGGAGCTACCAAGCACAGTAATGCAAGCGCTGTTTGGTTTGTTTATGGCTGATGACGAGAATAAAGCCCCAGCCCTAAGTCATGTCAACCAAGCTATCCAAGCCTACCTTGCCAATCCTAACTCAGATCCGCATCTTATCCCCTACAACCTTGATGCTTGGGATGGCTATTATCAAGAGAGAGAATGGCTTTATCATTTAGCGCAGCAAGAAGGTAAGCGGTTTATTAGCTTAGCCGGTGACAGTCACAATGCGTGGTGTAGCCAACTGTTTGATGCGCAGGGCAAAGCGATCGGTATCGAATTTGCGACATCGTCAGTCAGCTCGCCTGGTTTAGAAGAGTACCTAGGTGTTGATGGCTCGACTATCATGCAAATGGAGCATGTTCTGCCACTGTTGGTCAGAGAGCTGCAATGGACAGACTTGAAGCAACGCGGTTTTCTACGCTTAGATGTCACCAAAGAGAAGGCTGAAGCGACTTGGACTTTTATTTCCAATATCATGACCAAAGATTACCAAGTAAAGCAGAAAACCATCATCACTGAAGATGGTAAAGGGATTAGCATCCGTTAAGTCTCTATCCCCTGACGACTTGAGTAGCGGTGATCTTTATTGCTAGCAACCTCAAGTGGTTTGGGGATAGAAAACCTATAGCTTAAACCTGCTTCGGATAATGCTTTTTCAATAAACTGTGCATATTGCGCTTACGTTTGTAGGTTTCCGCCAGTGATGTTATCGCGAGATAAAAATCAGCGAGTGCGGCTGGGTGTTTAGCCAATAATCGCTCGACGCGTTGTAAATGGTGAATTGCCTCTTGATAACCTTGGTTACTGGTGCGGTCAATACATACGCGAGCAACACGAAGGTAGTAGTCCAAAGTATGTTTGGGTTTATCCGTTACGATTTCATCGGCCAGTGTTAGCAATACATGGCTATCGGTTGGCCGAGTAGCGACCCAATCACACGCTTTTTCCCACGCTTGTTGCTCAATATAAAACTCAACTAAGGCGCTATTGTGGTGGCTAACAAATCCGCGAGCATCGGCAGGTTGGTAGTTATTGATCAATGTCTGTTCGATACGAGTTAAAAACTCTGCATCCTCAATCTGGTGTGTCACTTTAAAAGCGCTCAACTCTTGGTAGCCTTGAAAAGTCGGAGCGTCAGTAAACAATCGATTAGCCAAACTCCACGCCTTAGCAACCTCTCCCAAGCTAATATAGAGGTTGACTTGCAGTTGCTCGCATTGTTGCATCTCAATATGGTTAGCTTGTTTTTTCGCTTTGGCTAACCAAAATTCGGCTTGAAGTGGCTCCTGATGCTCAAGATAGAGTTGCACGATGTCCAGAAAATCGTCGCAGCGCCACGCGATTTTTTGCTTAATAGCGATACGCTCATGCCAATCACTGGCGGTGCTTAGCAGTGGCCTAGCCCATGTTTTCAGGTTCCATGCGTTATCACGATTAAGTGGAGTTTTCTCAATCGCGGTTTTGCACAACTTAAGAAATGTCTGATTGCTGCGCCAAACGGGCTCGAAGTGAGTGTCAATCGTTGGGTAAACATCAAACTCATAGTCGGTCATGCGCTCAAACATCCACTGCGCTTTTTCCGCTTCACTCCAATTCAACTGATTGAGGATTAACGGCATCTGAACATTGATCAGTGCTTCAATCCCAAACCGCTCTCCGTTCGAATCATCAATCTGTTCTAACACGAGATTTAAACGGGTCACGATGTAGTGAATTAATTTCCACTGCTGATCCGCTTTCAGTGCTTTCGCGGCTTCACAGATCAGTTCGAGTTGATCTTCTGCGTAAGAGAAGTAGTCGCCAACTTCACGCCAATTCCAAATCTGTTCACGGGGTAACGCTTGGGTCACCATTTTTTTCAAATCGTTATAACTGACGCTCTGCTCAGTGAGCTGCATTTTTGCTATTAGCGTTTTCCAAGCGGATTCATCTTGTTCGAGGTAATCGAGTAACTTCTCTAAGATCGCCTCTTCCCCTAATGTTTTTAGGTGATTGCGGATCCGATCGCGTTCATCATCTTGATCGATTGGCGAATCGCTCAGTAAGCAATACGCAACGGCAGCACCATGTTTACACATCTCTTGGTATTCAGCGGCTGGGCAAGTGCAGTAGCTTGATAATGTTTGACCACCATTGAGTTGCACACGATAAAGCTGAGAGCCTTTTACTTCAGCATTGGCGGTATGACCATTAACGGTCAATTTACGCACCGCTCCACTTTTCGCGAGCTGCATGCCTTTTTGTAATGAGCTCGGTTCGCACAGGGCAAACAGAGCGGTAAAATCAAAGAAAGAAGAGGAATTATTAGGCATAAGCAGATCCGTTTTTGCTATCGTCAGCCTTGTCTGATCAAGACGTTGCTAGGGGGTTCACGCACTTTGCCTGTTTTGGATTGGAGCTTCAAGTCAAACATCGTGATAATGAATAAAATGGTGGCTCGTTTAACTACATCTTTGAATACTATGATCTGCCCTAAGTAGCACACCACCCAAAAATTGGCATCAGTCACACAAAAATAAACAAACAAGAAGCTTCTTACATCTTGGGCGTGATTTTTATCACTTACAACAGGTGAGCATATCCTTACCATTCAGAAAACGAATCAATGTGTCTTATCTGTCTGTATCGTTTAAATCGGTTTTGTTTTGAATAGACAGTTACTCTATGGTGTGAATAATGAAAAAAATGCGACTTACTCCGACCGCTTTGCTGCTCAGTAGCGCGCTGCTCTTGGGCTGTAATCAGGATATCGATACCATGGCAACACCTGAAAAAACGCTTAAAATTGCTACCTATAATCTCTCTTTTGACCGTAACACCTTTGCAGAACTAGTGACTGAAATGCAGGTAGAACCTGCGCGGCAGCAAGCTTTGGTTGAAGCTTACTTAGCGGGCAAGATTGATCAAAAAGACAAGAAATTAGCGCAAAACGTTATCCAGATCCGCAATGTCGCGGCGGTTATTCAACACAATCGCCCTGATGTATTGATGATGGCGGAATTTAATAACGATGGCACTGGTGAAGATACTTCGGCGCTGATCGGCTTTCAAAACAATTATTTATCTGTCGCGCAAAGCCAACAAGGTGCTGGAGGTGAGCCAGATTTAGAACCGATTGATTATCCGTTTGCTAAAGCTTACGCTACTAATACCGGGCTATTGAGTGAGTTTGATTTAGATAACAATGGCCAAAAAGGTCTGTTGCCAGGCGATGCTTGGGGATTTGGTTTTTATCACGGCCAATACGCGTTTGCTTTACTGTCTAAGTACCCGATTGATGCGAGCCAAACGCGCACCTTCCAGCACTTTAAATGGAAAGATATGCCCAATGCTGACATTCCTGCCATTACTATTTGTGATGGTTCACAAAATATCCCTCAGGGCATGGTGTGCGGTGACCCTTGGTATAGTGATGCAGAGTGGCAACAGGTACGTTTATCGTCTAAAAACCATGTAGATGCGCCGATTATTATTCCAACGGCCGATGGGGAGCAAGTGATCCATTTACTGATGTCTCACCCGACGCCTCCGGTCTTTGACCCTGGTAAAAATCAGCAACAAAACGCAGCAGAAGTGCAGTTTTGGCACCATTACATACAAAATCAGCCCTATTTTTATGATGATGCTGGTAAGACTGGCGGATTAGCCAACAATGAGAAGTTTGTCATCATGGGCGATTTAAATCTCGACCCGGTCGCCGGTGATGGGCTCAGTGAAATAATGCAAGCACTGCATGCCGATCCGTTACTCAATCAAAAGGTGACTCAAGGGACGCTTTACCCAAGTAGCCTTGGTGCCGCTGAATTTGCTGCGCAGCGATCATTAACTCATCCCCATCCGCAGCGAATCACGTCCACTTTTGGCTTAGGCGTTGATTATGCTCTGCCTTCGGCCAACTTAACGGTTATTGATTCCGGTGTGTATTGGCCAGCGTCTGATCAAGTGGGCTATCGTTTAATGAATGACTCGCGTTTGGGCCGTTATGGGGACGGTAAAGATGTCTCTTCCGACCATCGCCTAATATGGGTTGAAGTGAAGTTATAGGGTATCCCAATTGTTTGGGGATAAGAAAAGAGGCTCTATTTAGAGCCTCAATCAAGCCAGTTTAGCCAACCGCAGGAAAATCTAAAATGCTGGTGGCGACTGAGAAATAGATAATAACTCCGACCGCATCGGCAATAGTGGTAACCAGTGGCGCACTGGCCGATGCCGGATCAAACTTAAGTTTACTGAGAATAAATGGCAGTGACATCCCCACCAGCGATCCAACCACCACCACAATTTGCATGGTTAGCGCTACGACTAGAGCAATTTCTGGACCGCCGCGCCATAAACCAAGCAGCGAGACGGCAATCGCCATAGTGATACCCAGTAAACCGGCGATAAACAGTTCTTTAGCCAGCATTTTCGCCCAGTCTTTACCAATCACTTCACCGGTTGCGATAGCTCGAACCATCAAGGTTGCCGACTGCGCCCCGGCGTTACCACTACTACCAATCAATAATGGTAAGAAGAAGACCAGCGCAACATAGGCTTGAATCGTATCTTCAAAATAGGCGATCCCCGCTCCGGAAAAGAGATTACCGAACACCAGCAAAACTAACCAAAACACGCGCTTACGATACATCAATCCAACGGAAGCATCTTTTAGGTTACCGGAGAAGTCAACCGCGGCAGATTTGTGAATCGAGCGATCGGCCTCTTCTTCTGCAACGTCCATCGCATCATCATAAGTCACAATACCGACCATGCGATTTTGTTGATCTAATACCGGAAGAGCGAGTAAGTCATATTTACTGATCGCTTGCGCGGCAACATTTTGCGCTTCATCCACCCGCACGAAGATCAGCACTTGAGTCATGATTTTGCCAACCGTTAGACTTGGCTCAGAAATCATCAAATCACGCAGGGAAACCGTACCTTGCAGATGCATTTGTTCATCAACAACGTAAGCTTGATAAATGGTTTCTCGCTCGCTGGCGATTTTCCGTAGTTGGTTGATGGCTTCTTCAACGGTTTGATGGGCATCGAGCGTCGCAAAATCCGAGGTCATTAATGCCCCGACGCTCTCCTCTGGATAAGAGACTAAACGCTGAATATCACGCCGATCTTCCGCATCCATTTGTTGTAAAACTTGATGCTGAAACTCGGGCTCTAATTGGGTCAGTAAATCGGCGCGTTCATCATGGGGCATGAGCTCCGTCATTTGTGCGAGCTCTTGCGCATTAAGCTCTTCAGCGAGCTTTTCTTGCCAGCGCAAAGAAAAATACCCAAATAGAGCGGCTTGTTTTTCTAACGAAATCAGCAGTAATAATTGTCCCGCTTCTTTAGCAGTTAAACTTTGATTATCCAGTAATTCGGTGAGGGCTTCTGCGCAGTCAGCCAGTGGATGCTCTTCAACAAAGCGTTCCATAGCCTCGGCATTTTGACTGATGTGCAGCGCCATGAGGTCTTGAGTCATGATATTGATTGACATCTAAATACTCTTTTTGTTGTCACGTGAGCATGAATCAACGTCATTATTGTTTTATCTTATGACATGCTCTTTGCTCTTAGCGACTAAAGATATTGAGAGATAAAATAATAATGAGATGAATAGCATGCAAATGGCTGATTTTAGCACAGTTATAAGACAACTAGAGCGAAGAGAAAGAAAAATCAGGCTATTCTGACTGCGCGCTAAGAAAATAGACGTCGACAAAATAGCCTGATGAACGTTGTAAATGACAAAGTCGCTTCACTTATCCAGACGACAGCGAGTTAAGCCTCCACAACTTGCCAACTCGCCAGAGAAACGGTCGGCTCTAAACTTAAGCGACCTATCACCCGTTCGATGTGTGAATCAGTCCGCTGTGTTGCCATCACCGAAGAGATGACACGTACCTGAGTCTGTTTATCTTGGATTAAGGTTTCA
The DNA here is from genome assembly GCF_013048685.1 of Vibrio sp. A8-1. NCBI lineage: Bacteria > Pseudomonadati > Pseudomonadota > Gammaproteobacteria > Vibrionales > Vibrionaceae > Vibrio > Vibrio sp. A8-1. Next base: position 11,269 of record NZ_VHTC01000036.1, on the reverse strand, counting down.
CTTTCTAGCTTTTGTAATTGCAAAGCCCCCGAAGAGACGCCTTGCAATAATAAAGCTCGAACATGCGCTTCATCACTCTCTAAACAAACCACTTCCAAACGGTATTGCCACCAGCATTCCGCTTGTTGAACGGACTCGACGGGGCGATGGTTTATAAACCTGACTAACGGGCGTAATAGGGTATTGGTGGCCAAAATAACGATCGTCACCGCAACCGCGCCTGACCACTGATTGGCACCAATCATCACTCCTATCGCGGCAGAGCACCACAAAGTAGCCGCGGTATTTAAGCCGCGAATATTGGCTCCTTCTTTCATTATGACGCCGGCACCGAGAAAACCGATACCTGAGACCACCTGCGCTGCCACGCGTGTTGGACTGGCATCGCCATCAACCATCATCGACATCAAAGTAAAGCTTGCGGCACCAAGGGACACTAAAGCGTTGGTCCTCAACCCAGCCATGCGTTGATGCCATTGACGCTCAAGCCCAACCATGGCTCCTAAACCTGCAGCTAACATGAGCGGCAGGATAAAATCAAACATTTCCCACATGGTTTGCTCTCCTTGCTAGGACTGTGGAACCTTGACAAACGATAGCAATGCCAAAGCTCCTAGCCTATCAACCCACTTAAACCGTTGGTGGGAAATCCAAAATCATGGTTGCTACGGAGAAGTAAATGATGACTCCCACCGCATCAGCAATCGTAGTGATCAATGGCGCACTAGCGGAAGCAGGATCAAACTTCAGTTTACTAAGAACAAACGGCAGTGACATACCAACGACCGAGCCAACAATCACCACAATTTGCATGGTAATTGCCACGACTAAAGCAATCTCTGGCCCGCCGCGCCATAAACCAAGCATCGACACAGCGGCGGCCATGGTTACGCCGAGTAGCCCCGCTATCATCACCTCTCTACCGAGCATTTTGGCCCAATCTTTACCAATCACTTCTCCGGTAGCCAGTGCCCGCACCATCAAGGTGGCTGACTGAGATCCCGCATTACCGCCACTGTCGATAAGTAGCGGTAAGAAGAAGACCAACGCCACATAGGCATGGATGGTATCTTCAAAATGGGCAATCCCTGCGCCAGAAAAAAGATTACCGAATACCAGCAAGACTAACCAAAAGACCCGTTTACGGTACATTAATCCCACTGAGGCTTCTTTTAAGTTACCCGTGAAATCGACCGCTGCCGATTTGTGCATATGGCGATCAGCTTCTTCTTCAGCCACATCCATCGCATCATCGTAAGTTACAATACCCACTAAGCGATTTTGTCCATCGACAACGGGTAAAGCGAGTAAATCATATTTACTGATCGCTTGTGCCGCGACGTTTTGATCTTCATCGACTCGGACAAAAATCAACACTCGGGTCATGATCTTACCCACGGTTAAACTAGGCTCTGAAATCACTAAATCGCGTAGTGACACCGTACCTTGTAAACGCTGCTGCTCATCGACCACATAAGCCTGATAGATGGTTTCGGTTTGCTTAGCAATGCTGCGCAATTTTTGCATCGCTTGTTCAACCGTATAATCAGCAGAGAGCACAGCAAAATCAGAGGTCATCACCGCACCGACACTCTCCTCTGGATAAGCAACCAGCCTTTGAATGTCGGAACGCTCTTCGCTATCCATTTGCTCTAATACTTGCTGCTGAAGCTCGGGCTCCAACTGAGTCAATAAATCGGCTCGTTCATCGTGTGGCATCAGCTCAGCTAATTGAGTAAGAAGCTGAGCATCCATTTGCTCAGCCAACTTTTCTTGCCACGTTAAACTAAAATAACCAAACAGAGCCACTTGCTTTTCTAATGGCAGTAAGGCGAGCAGTTGGCATACCTCTTGTTCCGTTAATTGTTGCTCAGTTAATAACTGCGCAAAAGCTTCAGCACAGTCCGCCAAAGGATGTTGGTCGATAAAACGTAGCATCGCGGCTTGATTATGACTGATGTGCAGTGCCAACAGCTCTTGAGTCATGATAGAAACAGACATCGTGCTCTTCCCTTAGTGCTTCCAAAAACGCACAAAGCGCTTCCAGCCAGATGACGTTTTAGCCACACCTTGATCATTAAGTTCAAGTTGGTGACGAATGATCGCGCGGGCAGCGTTTAATTCCAATACTCCCACAACACGGTGGCGGCTATCCAAAATTGGCAGCACGGGCCATTGGCTTTTTCTCAGTTGTAATGCGGCTGGATAAGCTTCGCTTAAGGCAAAAGTATAATGATTAGCCCCTTGTACCAGCGCTGTGACAGGCTGAGTTTTATCAGCACATAATAAACGGCTAATAGACACCAAACCTTGGTACTCAGCGCGATCATTAATCAACGCAATAACATGAACGGAAGAAGAAAACAGCGGGCTCGCTTTGAGCATGGTGATCACTTCTTGCACCTGTAATTGGTCACTAACACAGAAAAAATCACGCTTAGCGTGGCTTAATACTGCGCGTTGCACTGGGGTACGGGCTTTTTTTACATCAGCGATGTAATGCGTACGAAAAACTGTCATCTTTGTCTCTCCTGAGTTGGGCTCAGGACAAAGAAACCTGGTGATCGCAACCACAAATTTTGCCTAAACGAAAAACGCTTAGCGCAACAATGGGTTTGCGAAGCACGACGTGTCGGCTCACAACATGTGAGCATCAGTCATAGGTTACGCACGGGCAAACGTTGCCTTACTGCGCAAAGTATTAACGTATGGAATTAACGATGGAAGGAAAGAGTTCGCTTTGCCAAGGGTAGTTACCGCCTGACAACAGCTAAAGAGAATTTAGCGACAGGCTAGCAAGAAACCGTTGGTGTTTTCGAACCATCGAAAAGACCATACTGTGATATTCGACTACTCGACGAGTCCATAGGTTTCTATTGTACCTCGATAAATTAAAAGGGATCGGTTGTTACTCGGCTTAACGCTTAAAGTATAGCGTTAAATTGCATCAACCGGGTTATTTTTCGCGCTAAATATTATTGATCAACCAATTGAAAGTCAATTTAAAATTAAGCGCGAACGGATTTTTTACCATTTATCTCAAACCAGCAACAACGATTCTCTTGTGAGGAAGGCCGACTAACGCAACGTCTCTTGATTGACACCGAGGTTCTCACCTAGCCACATCACTTGATGTTCACTATGATCATGCCAATCATCCCCAGAAACAGGATGAATCAAGACACTCAAAGGGCCACGCGCATTATCCAGCCAATCAATAAAGGATTTTTGCTGTTCAGAAAAATGAATTTCAAACATTGGTTTGCGATGGGGGCCAACCAAACGCGGGACCAAGGGAAAGATGGCACTAATCTGCTCGCGGCATTCAGCAATGATGGTTTGCTGCAAAGCATAAGCGAATGGCTGTTGAGATAAATCAAAATAAACATGAGCGTGATACATCATTTACTCCTTGGGCAAGTAGGACAAGTTCTCACTATTATACGGGGCGTAGCGATGAAACCTAGCCTGAGTTTTTCAGCAACTTGGTTAAGATTTTTGAACGATCAGATTGATTCATCGTTACTCGCCAGTGCATATCACTACAGCGTAAGCAGCCATCGCTAATCGTATCGATTAATTAGCTCGATAAACTTGCCCTTTTAACCATTCAATGAAAATCGCCGTGGTTTCCGTTTGATTATGAACAATAAAGTAATAACCAGCGTTCGCGGCTATTGGCTCAAATGGCGTGACTAATTTGCCCTGTTCTAATTCATTACTCAGTAGAGCCAGCCTTGCCATCGCGATACCAACGCCCGCCTCTGCCGCCGACATGGCCATGTCGGTTCGATTAAAAAAATGGCCTTGATGCGTCGCCAATTCAATGCCCATTTCCGAAGCCCAGTACAACCACTCATAATCTCGCGCCGCTTTTGCCCATGGCATCGCATCATGCAACAAAACGACCTCGCGCCACGCCGATGGGCGACGTTCATGTGTGATTAAATCAGGATGAGCCGCCAGATAAGCCGGGCTCATCACTGGTAATAAATACTCTTCCAATAATAATTCTGCGTTGGCTTTAGAATAAGGAAACGGCCCGTAGTCAATCGCCAGATCAAAATCGCGCCGATCGCTATCTACCAATGCTCCTTCCGCGAAGGTTTGAATTTGAATATCAGGATGATGACGATAAAAGTCTTCCAGCCGCGGCACCAACCATTTAAAAGCAAATGATGGGGTGAGTTTTAAACGTATCTCACGTCGATTGGCTCGTTGGTTAAGATGCTCAATTGTACTATCAATATCTTGCAAGCTACGTTGAACAACCACTAACAAGGTCTGCCCCGCTTCGGTCAATCGCACCCCTCGCGAGTGCCGTTCAAAAAGACTAAAACCTAATTGCGCTTCAAGCTGCAATAATTGTTGGCTAATCGCGCCCGTCGTAATGTGCAAACTTTTGGCCGCACTACTGAAACTGGTATGATGAGCAACCTGTACAAAGGTATGTAATCCAGCAAGGTAAGTATTCTTTAACATGGCTATGGCTTTTAGAAAAACTAAACACTGATGATAATTTTTATCGATTGTTAACAAAAGGTAAAGCAAAGAAACTACTTACGTTGTTAATTTGGAGGTTGTCATGGAAATTATTGTTTTAGGTAGTGGTGTGATTGGTTTAACCAGTGCTTGGTATTTATCACAAGCAGGACACAATGTGACGGTTATCGACCGTCAAGCCAGAAGTGCAGAAGAAACCAGTTTTGCTAACGCAGGGCAAGTTTCCTACGGTTATTCTTCGCCTTGGGCCGCTCCTGGTGTACCGCAAAAAGCCATTAAATGGCTACTGGAGAAACACGCCCCTCTGAAAATTAAACCATCACTTGATCCAAAATTACTCAATTGGACAACCCAAATGCTGGCGAACTGCCAGTTATCTCGTTATCAAACCAATAAAGCTCGCATGTTATCGATTGCTAATCATAGCCGAGAGTGTTTGATTGAGTTGAATAAAAATTACGATATTCAATATCAAGGCCGCCAAAAAGGCACCTTGCAAGTGTTTCGGAAACAAAAACAATTGCAAGCGGTTGAAAAGGACATGCAGTTGCTGGAAGAAAGTGGTACTCGTTTCGAACTGCTGGATGTCGCTGGCTGTTTAAAACAAGAGCCAGGATTAACGCCCGTTCAAGATAAACTGGTTGGTGGCCTGTATTTACCCGATGACGAAACTGGTGACTGTTATCTGTTTTGCCAACAATTAACCGAGTTAGCAAAATCGAAAGGGGTACGCTTTGAGTTTAATACTCAAGTGCAAGGCTTACTAAGCGAAGGCAATAAGATCACTGGTGTCAAAACCGATAAGGGATTACTTAAAGCCGATGCTTATGTGGTTGCGATGGGCAGCTACTCTCCGGCGCTACTCAAACCATTTGGCATTGATCTCCCCGTTTATCCAGTAAAAGGATATTCATTAACCGTACCGATCCGTGACGCCGATTTTGCTCCGCAATCTACTGTGATGGATGAAACCTATAAGGTTGCCCTAACCCGCTTTGATGAGCGTATTCGCGTCGCTGGAACGGCTGAATTAGCGGGTTTTGACCCTTCAATTCCCGAAGCGCGTAAAGCCACGATTGAAATGGTGGTGAAAGATCTCTTCCCTCAAGGCGGTTATTTCGAACAAGCGGAATTTTGGACCGGTTTTCGCCCGATGACTCCTGATGGCACACCGATCATCGGCGCAACTAAGCTCGACAATCTTTATACTAACACTGGCCATGGCACATTAGGCTGGACGATGGCTTGTGGCTCAGCAAGTTTGCTGGCTGATATTATCAGCCAACGTCCAAGTAAAATAAAAACCAGTGAACTCAACGTGTCTCGCTACGGTCAGGCAGTATCATAAGACCATGAGCGTCTAATCAATCCGTATTTTAGCTCCTCTCTGGCTCAACACCCTTATGGTGTATGAGCCATTTTTGTTTAGCGTCTCTCATCTCCGCTCGAAACATCACTAAAAATTAACATGTTAAGAATATTTATGTGATCAAAGCCACGCAAACACACAAGAAAGAAAAAACCAGTTAACAAAATAGTTACAAGAGATTTAAGATGTGGATGCAAAACAAACACAACAATTCGTTAACAGGGAAACTTTCATGCAGTCATTTGTTGATTTTATTAATGGAATAATTTGGAGCCCAGCCCTAGTGTATTTATGTCTTGGCGCTGGTTTGTTCTACTCAATCAATACTCGCTTTGTACAAGTTCGTCATTTCACCGAAATGTGGCGCTTGTTACTGTCAGGTAAAAGCTCATCAAAAGGAATATCTTCTTTTCAGGCATTGGCGGTATCTTTATCCGGTCGAGTCGGGACAGGTAATATAGCTGGTGTCGCTGCTGCGATTGGTTTTGGTGGGCCAGGCGCAGTATTTTGGATGTGGATGGTGGCCTTTTTTGGTGCTGCCACCGCGTATGCAGAGTCGACTTTAGCGCAAATTTATAAAGAAGAAGACAAAGATACTGGTCAGTTCCGTGGTGGACCGGCTTATTACATTGAAAAAGCCATGGGTCAAAAATGGTATGCGTGGATCTTTGCCATTGCGACTATTTTAGCCTGTGGGGTTTTACTGCCAGGTATTCAATCGAACAGTATCGGTAATGCGGTTGAAATGGCGTTTGGCTCTGGAGACATGGTCGAAACAGCCATGGGCACCTTTAGTTTTGCGAAGATCTTTACTGGTGCATTAATCTGTATTGTGCTGGCTTTCATTATTTTCGGTGGCGTTAAGCGTATTGCTCAATTTACTCAGTTTGTCGTTCCTTTTATGGCACTGGCTTACGTTATCCTCGCCTTTATCATCATTCTTTTAAATATCACTCAAGTTCCCGCAATCTTCATTATGATCATTGGTGATGCATTCACTCCTATGGCTGGCTTTGGTGCTGCTATCGGTTGGGGGGTGATGCGTGGCGTGTATTCTAATGAAGCAGGTCAAGGCACAGGGCCTCATGCTGCAGCTGCAGCGAGTGTCCAACACCCAGTGCAACAAGGATTAGTTCAGTCATTTTCTGTCTATATTGACACTTTACTGGTTTGTTCAGCCACTGCTTTCATGATCCTAATCACCGGCGCTTATAATGTTCACGGCGCAGAGGGGATGATACTGCAAAATTTACCAGCAGACATTGCAGCTAACAGCCCGGCCTTTACCCAAATGGCGATTGAAACCACCCTACCAGGGATTGGTAAGCCATTCGTTGCTATGGCGCTGTTCTTCTTCTCATTTACCACGATATTAGCTTATTACTATATCGCAGAGACTAACATTGCCTACATTCGCCGTAGCTTCAAAATCAGTAGTGCTATGTTTTTACTCAAAGTGGCCATGGTTGCAGTGGTGTTCTACGGTAGTATCAATACCGCTAACCTTGCATGGGCGCTCGGCGACGTTGGTGTAGGGCTAATGGCATGGCTGAATATTGTCGGTATTTTAATTATCTTCTTTTTGGCTAAACCGACCATCGTGGCGTTAAAAGATTACGAAGAACAACAAAAACAAGGCGTTGAGGAGTTCACTTTCAACCCCGTCAAGCTTGGCATTAAAAATGCCACTTATTGGGAAGAGAAATACCTACGTAAAACAGGCCAAGCCCCAACCGCTGAACCTGAAGGTAAAGCAACCGAGCTGCCAAGTACCTAAATAGTAAGGCCGCTTTGTAAACACAACCTGCTGTATATAAAAATAAAAAACAGTACCAAGGGTTAGCGATTGCTAACCCTTTTTTTGATCTATGACTACAGCTTACTAAATAAAAGGAAAATCTATTATCAATAGCATCTACATGGTGCCCTATAGGTAACCAGATTAATAATTTAATTTTGAGGACAATCACAAAATTTAAAACCAAAAACAAAACAACATACTATCCAATCGTTCTGTTGATAGGGATCATCATTATTCATATCAAGTCAGGAGAAGATAAGCTCATCTTTTGATAATACAGAGCTTGACTATGACAAATCCTATCGAACATGAAAGAAAAGTAACTTGGGGAAGTTATCTAGCCCTAACGTTTGCGGTCGTTTTTTTCTCTGGACTACTTCAGTCTAACGAATGGTACGGCGTATTTGACTTTACTACCCTCAATGGCTCATTTGGTAAAGTCGCCTATAGTGTTACGGAAACAGCAGAAGGGATGCAAACTGTATCAACTTCTTTTCGTGGCAATGGAGGAAGTGGCGCTCGAGATGGATTCATCTTTGCACTTTCACTCATTCCTACCGTGATGTTTGCCTTGGGTATGATTAATGTCCTTGAACAATACGGCGCTCTCGATGCCGCTCGAAAACTATTAACTCCCCTATTACGCCCCTTGATGAGTATTCCAGGTAATACTGGATTAGCACTCATAGCCTCCTTGCAAAGTACTGATGCTGGCGCGGCAATGACTCGTAAGTTAAAAGACGAGGGGCGAATAACTAAGCGGGAAACCGATATCTTCACGATGTTCCAATTCACAGCCGGTGCAACGATTGTTAACTTCTTTTCCTCGGGGGCGGTACTCTTCACTTTAACCCTCGCTGACGGTTCTTTGGCGGTGACCTCTTCAATTGGCTTAGCCGTTGCAGTCATGTTTATCTTTAAAATTATCGGAGCCAATGTTTTCCGAGTTTATCTCAATATTACCGAAGGCAAAGAATCACCACCGACTACCCCTCATCAGGCACAAGCGGAGAGCAAATAATGAATAATCCATCTGAAGTTCAATCATCAACCACAAAAAAACCGATGATCACTGATGTTTTCGTTGAAGGTGCTAAAAAAGGCTGGGTAATTGCGACCACATCAACCGTCCCTAATGTATTAATGGCTTTTGTGATCATCAAAGCATTACAAATAACAGGAGCACTAGATCTGATTGGTATTTTATTTTCACCCATCATGGCTATTTTCGGCTTACCAGGTGAAGCGGCAGCAGTATTAATTGGCGCTTGGATGTCTATGGGAGGAGCCGTTGGCGTTGTTATCACTCTCTTTGATCAAGGCATTTTAAATGGTGCCCACATCGCTATTTTAGCCCCAGCTATTTATTTGATGGGTTCACAAGTCCAGTATATTGGTCGAATTATGGGCCCTATTGGCACTGAAGGTCGTTACATTCCAGTGATGATTATCATCTCCATTCTTAATGCATTTGGTGCCATGTTAGTCATGAATTTATTTGTTTAGGAGACAAAAATGTCATTTTCTTTAGAAGAATATCTCAATGAACTTCGCCCACTGATAAACGTTGACTGCGGAACTTACACTCTAGATGGTATTGAATTTATAGCTGAACAATTCGAGAACAAGTTTCTACAGTTAGCCGGTTGGCAAGTGAAACGGATTGATTGTGACAGAGCTGGGGTCGGTTTAGAAATTCGTAACAAACCTGAATCAGAGCTTATCGATGTAATGCTAATTGGCCATATGGATACCGTATTCCCTCCAGGTACCGCAGCTCAACGCCCCATGACACTCGATAGTCAAAAAGCCTATGGTCCCGGCGTATCAGACATGAAGTCTGGACTACTCAATATCGTTTATGCAATGCGCAACCTTAGCCAGAGCGCCTTAGATAAATTGTCTATTTGTATTTGCATGAACCCAGATGAAGAAACCGGATCTTTATATTCTCATCAATGGATACAAAATAGTGCCAAAAAAGCTCGCTATGTTTTGGTTGCTGAAGCTGCTCGTGCTGATGGTAGCCTAGTGAAAGCACGCAAAGGGATGGCACGGTATAAAATCGAGTTTTCAGGCATTGCCGCTCATGCTGGTAATGAGCCAGAAAAAGGTCGCAGTGCTATCACGGAAATGGCTCATTGGATTTTAGCAATCAATCAAATGACCAACTTATCTTCAGGAACCACTTTGAATGTCGGCGTTGTGTCTGGAGGGACAGTCGCGAATATCGTGCCAGATCACGCACAAGCTATTGTTGATATCCGCTTTTGGAACAATCAAGAATACGATGATATTAATCATCAGTTAATCAGCATGATAGAGCAACCATACCTTGATGGGATTAAAATTTCTTTACATCGTGAGGCCTATAAACCCGCGATGATTCCGAGCGATGAAACCCAATCATTCATGAATATCGTCGAGCAAGTAGGAAGTGAAATCGGTCTAGTTATTAATTGGCAAGCAGTGGGTGGCGGTTCCGATGCCAATGCCACAGCAATTTTAGGCATTCCAACGTTAGATGGATTTGGTCCAATTGGTGCTGGATTCCACAGCGAAGATGAATATCTCTTACTGGACTCCATTGAACCTCGGATAAAACTCTTGATCAACCTACTGGAGAGATTAGCACAGTAACCATTGTGATAACTCAAGCCGAAATCTAGAACCTGAGATTGCAAGGAAAATAATCCTATGCTCATCAATATTGATGAGCATAGCTATCGGTTAAAAATAACAAAGAAAGGTCGCTTGTGATAAAAACCGAGCGCAAGATAAACTGTTCCGTCCCCCCGATTTATAAGGATTTACATGGATGTTTAAAGTACTGCTCACCGGCTTTGAGCCTTTTGGAGAGGATAGCCTTAACCCATCGCAGGCATTACTCAACGCAAAAAAACAGCTACACGTAACAGGGGTCGAGGTGATAGGTTGTGTTCTGCCCGTGGTCCGTTATCAAGCCGCTGAAGTTGCCATCAATGCAATTAAGACCCATCAACCCGATTTAGTCTTGATGTTCGGGCAAGCCAGTGGACGTGGCGTCATTACACCTGAGCGAGTAGCCATTAATCTTGATGACTACCGGATAGCCGATAATGCTGGTCATCAACCGATCGATGAAGCCATTATTGCCGATGGACCAGCGGCATACTTTACTACCCTGCCGGTCAAAGCCATGGTGGAGGATTTACAGCAAGCAGGGATCGCCGCCGAAGTATCCCACTCGGCAGGAACCTTTGTCTGTAATCATCTATTTTATGCTGTTCAGCATTATTTAGCTCAAAAGGATATTCGCAGCGGTTTTATCCATGTTCCGCCGTTGCCAGAACAAGTTCCAGCGACTAATCCATCATTACCCAGCTTAGGATTAGAACCGCTCATAGCAGCCGTACGAGTCATGATTCAAACTTGTTATCACAGCAAACAAGACAGGCAAATCATCGGTGGAAATGTGTGCTGATAGCCATAATCGAGTAGGAGGCGGGATCACTCCCGCCGTCCTCTCACACCACCGTACAAGCGTGGATCGCATACGGCGGTTCCGAATAGATTTTCAATGTTTCATACCCTTCCAACAATGAGTATAACCCCAA
>NZ_VHTC01000035.1:0-30574 GCF_013048685.1 Vibrio sp. A8-1 | reverse complement strand
TTTAGGGGCTTTCTTTCTGCTCATAACAAACAGGATGAAGCACTGGAATGATCACTCAATAGTAAAAAGTGGATCAAGTGCTGAGTGTCACACTTTTTCTGTCAATAGGGGCTTGGTGAACACTTACGTCTATACCGCCATTGAATCAGATGATTTACGTAAGTACGCCGAGCGTTTCAACCAAGCTCATCCAGACATTAAAATTAACTGGGTACGCGATTCAACGGGCGTGATTACAGCTCGTCTATTGGCAGAAAAAAACAATCCTCGTGCCGATGTGGTTTGGGGACTGGCGGCAACCAGCCTAATGTTGCTGCAAGATGAAGGGATGCTACTGCCTTACTCACCTAAAGGTGTCGAAAAACTGTCGCCTAAATTTAAAGACAGCGCTCAACCCACTCATTGGGTCGGTATGGATGCTTGGATGGCAGCAATCTGTTTCAATACGATTGAAGCGAAAAAACACAACTTGCCAATGCCAACATCGTGGCAAGACCTTACCAATCCTGTCTATCGCGGTCATATCGTGATGCCAAATCCAGCCTCTTCCGGAACCGGCTATTTAGACGTTTCTTCTTGGTTACAGCTGTTTGGCGAACAACAAGGCTGGGCATATATGGATAAGTTACACGCCAACATCAAAAATTATACCCATTCTGGATCTCGTCCTTGTGTGCATGCCGCTACCGGAGAAACCGCTATCGGTATTTCTTTTGCTTTTCGCGGCGCACGTGAAAAACAACGTGGCGCCCCCCTTGAGCTAATTTTCCCAACCGAAGGTGTAGGCTGGGATATGGAAGCGACCGCTATCATCGCGGGGACAAAGCAACAACAAGCGGCTCAAACACTGGTTGATTGGTCAATCAGTCAGTCGGCGATGGAAATGTACAACGAAGGATACGCCATTGTTGCCATGCCCGGCATTGCTAAGCCCGTCCAATATTTTCCAACCCATGCAGAAAGCCTACTGATTGATAATAACTTCCAATTTGCAGCGGCTAATCGTGAACGGATTTTACGCGAATGGGAGCGTCGTTACGACGGTAAGTCTGAAACCAAATAATCGAAATAATGGATAGGCAAGCAGCAGAGACTGATTGCCGCCTATTTACCCCTTTTATCCCAGCTTAGTTAAGGAGAACATCATGCGATGCCAAGGCAGCCAACTGGTTCTTGAAAATATCAATAAATGGTTTGGTGAAACTCAAGTGCTAAATAACATTCACTTAACTATCCAACCTGGGGAGTTGATCTGTTTTTTAGGTCCTTCTGGTTGTGGAAAAACGACTTTATTGCGAATTATCGCCGGATTAGAGCAACAAAATAGCGGGACGTTATTACAAGGCCAACGTGACATCAGCACACTGGCTGTTAAAGAACGTGATTTTGGGATTGTCTTTCAATCTTACGCGCTGTTTCCCAACATGAGCTTGTTCGATAACATTGCGTTTGGTCTACGTTGCCAAGGCGCAGAAAGTCGCTTAATTAAACAACGGGTCAATGAGTTACTCGACTTGGTTGAACTCGCCGAGCATGCCCATAAATTTCCCGCACAAATTTCCGGAGGTCAGCAGCAACGTGTCGCTCTTGCGCGAGCGCTGGCACCTGCGCCGGGTTTACTACTACTGGATGAACCATTATCCGCCTTAGATGCTAAAGTCCGTGCCCATTTACGTCATGAAATTCGCAGTTTACAAAAACGCTTAGGCGTAACAACGATTATGGTCACTCATGATCAAGAGGAAGCCTTAGCCATGGCGGATCGTATCGTGGTCATGAACCACGGTGTCATTGAACAAATTGGCACCCCAGAGCAAATTTATAACCAACCCGCCAGTGCTTTTGTTGCCCATTTCATCGGTCAAATGAACTTCATGACACCGACACAAGAGAGTCAAATCCATCAACTTAGCGCGGTGCAACAAGCTTTGGCAACGCATAGCCATCCAAACCCAATTGATAAAACCCTACGTATCGCCGTAAGGCCGGAGCACGTTTCCCTCGTTGCAACTCATGAAAGTCATATTCAAGCACAAATCAATCATATCGAATTTATGGGGGCTTTTTTACGCTGTAGTTTAGTGATCGAGGGCATTTCAGAAGCGCTTTATGCTGATATCACTATCGGACTTGCTCAGAGGTTACAACTGCGTACTGGCGATTATGTGGGCGTATCATTACAGGCAAACAGCATTCACTGCTTTGCGGCATAGAAGTTAAACAAAGGAAAGCACCATGTTATCAACTAGGATGTCGCCGTCCAGATTCTCTTTCGCTTGGCCTCAAGAATGGCGAATCAGCGAGCGCTTTTGGCTAACCTGTTTATTAGCGGTCGGTCTATTATTTTTGAGTATCGTTTTATTGGGGCCATTATACGCGCTCTTTAGCCGCAGCCTAATGAATGCACAAGGCGAGTTTGTCGGGCTGGCTAATTTTGCAGCTTATATTTCATCGGGCGGGATCACTACCGCGGCTTACCATTCGCTTTGGGTGGCGTCGATGAGCACGGTCATCGTGATTTTCTTCAGTTTTATGGCTGCTTACGCTCTCACACGCACTCAATTACCGGGCTGCCATCTGCTGCGTCTTTTGCTAACGATCCCAATTTTAGCCCCTTCATTATTGCCGGCGATCAGCTTAATTTATCTATTTGGTAATCAAGGTATTCTCAAGTTTTTACTCGCCGACCAGACTATTTATGGCCCAATTGGTATTGTCCTTGGTTCGGTCTTTTGGACCTTTCCACACGCGCTAATGATCCTCTGTACGGCACTTTCTCATGCTGACGCAAGACAATATGAAGCGGCAGCGAGCTTAAAATCCTCACCATGGCGCACCTTTTGGTCTGTCACTGTACCTTCGGCTCGTTATGGCTTAGTCAGCGCCAGCTTTGTCGTCTTTACTTTAGTGATCACCGACTTCGGCGTGCCCAAAATCATTGGTGGTCAATTTAATGTTTTAGCAACGGATATTTATAAACAAGTGATTGGTCAACAACGATTTGAAATGGGAGCCGTGGTCGGTGTAATCCTGTTACTTCCTGCTCTACTCGCCTTTGCCGCCGACCTTTGGGTGCGCAAAAAACAAGTAGCCAGTTTAAATGCACGTTCAGTCCCTTATCAACCGCCACGTTCATGGCGTAAAAGTCTATTTGGCATCCTGTGTGTGGCACCAAGCGGCTTATTTATCCTGACGATTCTCGGGATGGCAGGGATGGCTTCACTGTTTACTTATTGGCCATACAATTTAGATCTCACTTTCGCCAACTATCAATTTGAACGTTTTGATGCTCATGGCTGGAAACCCTATCAAAACTCGCTGATGATGGCCTCGACGACCATGATTATTGGTTCTACAGTCGTCTTTTTTAATGCGTGGTTAGTAGAACGCACACCACAACCGGCTTGGTTAGCGAGAATCTATCAGTTTGTAGCGTTACTACCGATGGCAGTACCTGGTTTAGTCTTAGGAATCGCTTATATCTTCTTTTTTAATCATCCAAGTAATCCACTCAATGTCTTTTATGGGGGATTAATGGTGATGGTATTATCAACGGTGGTGCACTTTTATTCGGTCGCACACTTAACGGCGGTAACTTCATTAAAACAATTGGATAATGAGTTTGAAAGCGTTGGCGATTCACTTAAATCGAGTCGGATTCATCTCTTTTCTCGACTCATTTTGCCACTCTCTTTACCCGCGATGTTGGATATTGCGCTGTATCTTTTTGTTAACGCAATGACCACCGTTTCTGCGGTCGTTTTCTTATATGGCCCTCACTCTCGTTTAGCCTCTGTAGTGGTGATGAGCTTAGAAGAAGCGGGCGGAACGGCCCCTGCGGCGGCCATGGCCATGGTGATCTTTTTTACTTGTGTTATCGCTAAACTGATTCACAGCGCGCTGCATTATGGGCTATCTCGCTCCACCAGCCGCTGGCGAAATAAATAAACGTCGAGCATTAATACATCAAAAGCGCCCCGAAGAGCGCTTTTGATGATGCAGTACTGAGGTTATGTCTCGCTGTTCGTTACACTTTTAACATATCGCGTGCCACCGCCTCAGCAACTTTAATTCCATCAATCCCGGCAGATAAAATACCGCCAGCGTAACCAGCCCCTTCACCCGCAGGATAAAATCCTTGTAAGTTAATGCTTTGGAAATCTTTACCACGTTTGATACAGATAGGTGATGACGTCCGGGTTTCTACGCCAGTTAACAAACCATCATCCGAGGCAAAACCTTTGATTTGGCGATCAAACGCGGGAATGGCTTCACGAATTGCTTCAATCGCAAACGCCGGTAACGCTTTCGATAAATCGGTCAGTTTAATACCGGGAGTAAAAGAAGGCTCAACATCGCCGAGAGTATTTGGCTCACGCCCAGCCAGAAAATCACCTATTGTTTGTGCAGGCGCATCATAGTTGGCACCACCCAATTGGTAAGCACCCGACTCCAATTCACGTTGGAAACGAATCCCCGCTAATGGATCTCCAGGATAATCACGCTCAGGATCAATACCAACGACGATCGCACTGTTTGCATTGCGCTCAGCACGAGAATATTGACTCATGCCATTCGTGACCACGCGCCCTTCTTCTGATGTGGCGGCGACCACGGTTCCCCCCGGACACATACAGAAGCTGTATACCGTACGACCATTTTTACAATGATGAACCAATTTGTAATCGGCAGCGCCCAAAATCGGGTGGCCAGCACTTGGGCCAAAACGCGCCTCATCGATCATCGATTGTTTATGTTCAATCCGAAAACCAACCGAAAATGGTTTAGCTTCCATATAAACGCCGCGTTGATAAAGCATTTCAAACGTATCACGTGCACTATGACCAACGGCAAGTACAACATGACGAGAATGCAGGACCTCACCATTGGACAAGGTCACACCGGCGATTTTGCCATCTTGTTGATGAATATCATCCACTCGGGTGCTAAAACGAATTTCACCGCCCAGTTCAAGAATCGTCGCGCGCATTTTTTCAATCATGGTCACCAATTTAAAGGTACCAATGTGTGGCTTACTGACGTACATGATCTCTTCTGGCGCACCGGCAGCAACAAATTCAGTGATCACTTTGCGGCCATAAAAGTGAGGATCTTTGACTTGGCTGTATAGCTTACCATCAGAGAAGGTCCCCGCTCCGCCTTCACCAAACTGAACATTCGATTCAGGGTTTAACGTTCGTTTACGCCAAAAACCGAACGTATCTTTGGTCCGCTCACGCACTTCTTTACCGCGCTCAACAATAATTGGCTTAAAGCCCATTTGTGCTAAAACCAACCCAGCAAACAAACCACAAGGACCAAAACCAATCACCACTGGACGCTCAGTCAAATCAGCCGGTGCTTGCGCTACAAATTTATATTCCATATCCGGTGTGATTCGAACATGAGGATCCTCACTCAACGTTGCCAGCAATTCGGCTTCATTGGCAACTTCTACATCTAAAGTGTAAATCAACTGGATATTGTTTTTTTTACGAGCATCATAGCCACGTTTGAACAGAGTAAAAGAGAGCACTTGCTGTGCAGGAATACGCAGTTTTTTGGCAATCGCCTCGCGTAGTTCGCCTTCTTCGTGTGTCAAAGGGAGTCTGATTTCAGTTAAACGTATCATGAAGTGATGTCTCGTATCGGTTGGTGTCTTAGCTAGAGCCATTAAGGCCCGGCTCACAATGGCGCGCATTTTACGAGAATTTGCTTGCTATGTCATACTAAATCCCGATTCAGCAAAGATTTGAGCCGATTGACAGTAACATTCTGTGCAGAGAATGTTGAATTTTGCCTTCGGATCCGTATCATGCCCCTTCTTCGTTTTTGACTGAGTAAAGAGCAACCTGTTATGGCGTTTGTAGTCACCGATAATTGTATACAATGTAAATACACAGATTGTGTGGCGGTATGTCCAGCCGATGCCTTTCACGAAGGTCCCAACTTTATGGTCATCAATCCGATTGAGTGCATCGACTGTGGCCTCTGTGTGCCGGAATGTGATGCGCAAGCGATTTTTCAAGAAGATGAATTGCCCGACGACCAAAAGCTATTTATTGAGCTTAATGCCGAGCTGGCGAAAATCTGGCCAACACAAACCGAAGTCAAGCCAGCCATGGATGAAGCAGCTAAATGGAATGGTGTGCCAAATAAGCTTTCAATGCTAGAGAAATAGCCAAGTTACCTGATTTTTGTCTCTCACAACAACACCAGCTTAGCGCTGGTGTTTTGCTTTATAGCCAAACGACGTGGAGTAGCCATATCAAATAACCATAGGGTACACGAAAATAGTGATTAGCTATGCTGACGACGCATATTATCCAGAATAATTCCTGTCGCCATCGCCACGTTCAATGACTCTGCTCCACCAAATGCCGGAATGGTAATTTTATCGGTTACCCATTGCGCAGCCGGTTCGCGGATACCATGAGATTCACTGCCCATCAATAAAATTCCTTGGGCACTAAAGGAGGTTGCATGGACACTTTCCCCCTCTAAAAACGCACCATAAATGGGCAGATTGGCTTGTGCCAAGTAATGGGGTAAATCCACCAAACTCACCTGAACGCGGCCAAAACTGCCCATAGTTGCACTGATGGTTTTCGGATTATAAGGATCAGCGCAATCGACACTGGCAACAATATGTTTAATCCCATACCAATCCGCGACTCGAATAATCGTACCTAAATTACCAGGGTCAGAAACACCATCTAAAGCAATCATTAAACCTTGTGCTTTGGGGATTTCAATCTTCGGGATCTCAACCACGGCTATCGCGGCATTATTACTAACCAACGTACTGGCTTTGGTCAACTCATCCAATGATGCTTCAGTGCAAGTGTAACTCGCTACGTTCTCAGCGTGTGAGTTTAGAAACTCTGCTGTGGCAAAAACATGCTGAACGTTGAATGCGCTATGGGTTAATTCAAGGACGTTTTTTTCACCCTGAACCAAAAATAAGCCGTGTGCTTTACGCTGTTTTTTTTGTCCTAACGCGCGCAGTAATTTGAGTTGGTTTTTTGAAATCATGATTTTATCCCAGATGAAAGCGCGCCGATTATAAAGTAAAGCGCCCTAGAGCTAAAGAGCGCTAGGGCGTTGTGGCAACAATCGTTACGAAGAAATTCTCTTTGTTTCTACTCTCTTTCCTATTTTTAACCATTTACCTAGCGCACGATAAGGCTGATATTTATCGTATAACCAGTTAAATCCTAAGGTATAAAAGAGGAAAAACGTAATAAAGACCGCTTCTAAAGCTAAGGTTTCTAATAACGACATTTGTAAAAACCAGCCAACAAAAGGAATGGTGATCAGTAATAATCCGCCTTCAAAACCCTGTGTATGACCAATCCGCATCATTAAACCACGTTGAATACGATCACTACCAAACCACTTATCAAAATACACGTTATAAATATAGTTCCATACTGTCGCGGTAACACTCAGGACGATACTCACTAACGCCATATCACCTGTTCCTTTACCAGAAAACCACGCAGCAAGGGGCACCATCATTAATAGTGCAATGATTTCGAAAACCACAGCGTGAAAAATACGCTCATTCCGACCCATGATGAATTACCTCAATTCAACTATTCAAGAGTCATCATTTTATCTACAATAAGGATACTTAAAAGTTAGATACCATCGGTAAAAACGATATGTTCAACATCGATCAACTGCGTGCTTTTGTGAAAACCGTAGAAACAGGCTCGTTTTCCTCAGCAGCAAGAGAACTTGGCAAAGCACAATCAGTGATCAGTCAGCACATCATCAATATGGAATTAGATTGCGGGGTCGATCTCTTTGATCGCAGTGGACGTTACCCAAAGCTAACCGCTAAAGGGGAAGAGTTGATGCCTTATGCACAAGCGACATTGATTCAGCTTGCTCGCATGAGTAGTAAAGCATCACAGCTCTATACCCCTGATGCCAACCAATTAATTTTAGCGATGGATGAAGGGATTCCACTCGCTAAACTGCCGATTGCTTTACGTCAATTAGAACAAGCCTTTCCTCACCTTCAGATCGAGTGCTTAATGGCCTCAAGCCGCGATATTATTGAGTTAGTCGAATCAGGACGCGCCACCACTGGACTGATTTTAAGTGAACCAGACTTACCCACTTGCTTAGATTTTTTCAGTTTAGGTCATATCGCCTTTGATGTATTTGTCGCTAAACATCATCCACTGGCTAACATACCGATTACACACATTGATGAGTTAAGACAATATCGACAGCTCACCGTGCGCTCTAAAAACAGTCAATTTAGTAGCTTAAATCAAGCCTTTAGTCCGGACATTTGGTACACCGATAACTATTACACAGTTCTAGAATTGGCGGTGAACGGCTTTGGCTGGTCCTTTTTACCTAACCATCTCGCGCAAAGCGTGCCCAATGCACTGACTCGAATAAATGGCACGTTCACCAACTTTGCATGGGAGGTTAATATTGACCTGATTCAACACCAAAAATGGAATACCGATCCTTTGCACCAGCAAGCACGTAAAGCTTTATTAAGCTTATTTAATGACTCGACGAATGAATAACCCGCGTCATCTATACCCAAACAACTTAGAGTTGCAGGTAGGCGGCAAGTGAGCTCATCTCCATAAGCATAGACAGACGATGTGATTGAGGTGAATGAACGTAGCCAACACCGCTGCAGCTTCAAGTACGAAGGGGATATAACGTTGAGTGATCGCCTCTCAATAAGCCAACGTATTGGTTAATAATCAAGGAGGAATCATGAGACAAACACTGACCACGCTAGAAAAGTACTTTTATATCAATAAGTTAATTACTCACGCATTAGATATGGCGCTTTATCAAGCGTCAGTAATTATTGATGGCCAAGAGTATTGGGTAGTCGATAACAACGATAATCTCTTAAAGACCCACTCTATCGTAGAAATGCAAAAACGTTGCAGAAAGCTGAATACACAGCAGCAAGTGCTACGCCATCAAAGTCCTTATGATGAGATGATTGGCACCCCAACTCGACAAGGTGATAATACTCTCGAAGTCCCTCTTCGTGATAATGGTTACTACTAAAGATAAAAACCGTAAGAGTGGTGGTGAAAAAAGTCGTAGGGATTTTTTCACCACCATTTTTTTATGCTTGTCTGTTATACCATTACTTACTGATCGCGGTAATAATCATTGCTGTCGATATAGTTATCAAAAATCGCTTTTCCAATCTTAACGATTGCCTGATTTCGCTGCTCGATTGATGCTTCTGTTTGAGCGATATAGATACTAATAATAATTGGTGATTGCGTTTTGCTCCAAACGATAGCAGTAATACTCCTTGCGCCAAAACCTCCAGCACCAGAACGATCGCCTATTCCCCAGCCATTAGGTAATACCGAACGCAATAAGTTATCCGTAACTTGATTATTTATCATCCACATTAACAATTTTTGTTGGCTCGATTCAGAAAGTACAGATCCAAATAGTAGTTCATGGAGAGTAATGACCATTGCATTTGGCGTGGTCGTATCTCGAAGATCATTCAGTAATCCTTGATTCAAATCCGGTTCGATACGATCTAAGCGGGTGACTTCGTCACCCATTGCTCTGATAAAACTGGTAATGCTTTCTGTGCCGCCGACAGCCTTAATAATCATATTAGCGGCCGTATTATCACTCGTAGACATCGTTGCCTGACAAGCATCATCGAGTGTTATTTCTTGGCCTACGTATTGCTCGATAATCGGCGAATACGTAACAAGATCATTTTCTTCTATCTTTACTTTACTAAGCGGATCAATATCACCTTGCTCTGAATCATGTAATAACTTGGCGCAGGCGATTGTTTTAAAAGTACTTGTCAGAGGGAACCGTTCCTCTCCTCGATAATTCCAATGTTCACCGGTTTCGGTATTAAAAACAGCGACACCTATACGAGCAGAAAGTTGCTCCTCGATTGATCTTACCTCTTGCTCGACTCGCGTTAACTTTTCGCTAAAGGCAAACGATGCTGAAGGCATTAAAATTGAAAGGGCTAAAAAAACGCTTAGTATTCTCATAATGACAAGCTCATAACTTAGATTGATAACCATTCTACCGATAAATTATCTACAATAAAATCAATAGGAACAGTGCGTACTCCTATTCGATTCAATATTTTGCTTATCCTCTAAGATTTTGGCGCTATACTGCTCGCCCCAATTTTAAGAGGAAAACGTTGTGAACAATGAAACGTCAGTGATCATTGGCTTATGTAACCCGAAAAGCCCAACCAATGTCGGTGGTGTACTGCGTGCGGTGGGGTGTTATCAAGCTGATGCGATTCGTTATACGGGAACCCGTTACGACCGAGCAGTGAAACTGCAAACGGACACCAAAAACCGTCAAAATAGCATTCCCCTGATCGCCGTCACTGATATCACCGCAAATTTACCGAGTGGTTGCAAAATTGTTTGTGTGGAACTGGCGGAAGGCGCGACGCCACTGCCTGAGTTTGTTCACCCTCTACAGGCGCTTTATGTATTTGGTCCTGAAGATGGCTCTATTCCTCAAGCCATTATCAATCAAGCCGATGATGTGGTGTATGTCCCGACCGTGGGCTGTATGAATTTAGCCGCTAGTGTCAATGTATTACTGTATGACCGACTTGCCAAAACTAACGCTGACATCGATCATCAACAGCAAATCATTACCAATCGCGATGTCAAAAACCGCTTGAAGTTTCAGCGCAACAAACTCAATCCAGCGAATGATTAATCGAAAACTCTCTATCTCTTCCCTCATCACTGTGTTTTGATTTTTTCGAACCCAAAGCCAGTACGCTCTACACTCATACTGGCTTTGCTGTGTAAATCATCGTGAATCGCGGATTAGACGATTTTCGGTTGCCCATCTGAGGCCGTCGCGCCACCATCAACGGGCAAATTCACACCATTGATAAATGAAGCATCATCACTGGCTAAAAATGCGACTACCGCAGCTATCTCTTGTGGTTCAGCGGCACGCCCTAATGGGATGCGTTCATTAAATTTATCTCGCACTGAATCAGGCCAACCATTGGTCATATTGGTTTTCACTAAGCTTGGGCATACCGCATTGATGCGAACGCCAGCTAAACCATGGTCTAGCGCCATCGCACGCGTTAAATTGACGACGGCTCCTTTCGTTGCACAATAGAATGCTGCGCCCCAATCACCGCCTAAACCAGAAACCGATGCGGTGTTAACAATGCAGCCACGGGTTTTCAATAACTCTGGTAAGGCAAATTTCGCGCAGTAAACCACCCCATCGATATTGACTGCCGAAATTTTCTGCCAGTCTTCTACGCTGCATTCCAGTACCGTTCCGGGAATATGAATCCCCGCGTTGTTGACTAAAATATCCAGTTGACCAAAGCGCTCTACGCAAGTTTGCACCAAGGCCGCCACTTGCTGGGCATTTGATACATCCACTTTTTGCGCGGCAACACGAGACTTATCAAAATACTCTAAAGCATTCAGCAACTGCTCTTGATCCCAGTCGGCGAGCATCAGTTTAACGCCTTCATCATACAAACGCTGTGCAATCGCTAAACCAATGCCATTAGCGGCACCGGTGATGATCGCGACTTTATTCGTTAACCCTTTCATAGTAACACTCCTTCATTATTGATTTGAAAAACAGGATCTTGATGCTGCTCACTACGAGCCTGCATGAGTTTGTAGTTGTCTGAGTAGTCGACTGGAATCGCGACAACTGCTGGCCCTTCGACTTCCATGGCTTGGCGAAGAATAGGCATTAATTGATCCGCTTGGGTCACGGCAAATCCATGCGCACCAAACGATTGCGCGTAAGCTTGAAAATCAATTGGGCCAAATTTTACCCCTGAGCTGCGTTGATATTTTTGTTGCTCCTGCATTTCGACCATGTTGTAAGCACGATCAACCCAGATAATATGGACAATGTTGCATTTTAAGCGCACCGCGGTTTCTAATTCCATGCTCGACTGCATAAAGCCACCATCACCAGAAACCGAGACCACTTTATGCCCAGGTTTTAATAGGCTCGCAGCAATCGCCCAAGGTAGCGCAACGCCCATGGTTTGCTGACCATTCGAGACCAGCATCTGCCGAGCTCGAAAACAACTTAAATAGCGCGCAATCCAAATGTGAAAACTCCCCATATCAAGACATAATGTCGTATCGGGCGTGATGATCGCCTGCATGGTTTTAATCAAGCTCAAAGGATGAAAACCTGCGGCTTTCTGCTTAATCGGATAGCTTTTGATGATATGCCTTTGCTGCGTCACTTCTTCTAAAATCGATAATGCCGTAGGCGATAAACGGACAAACTCCGTCATTTGTGCACAAAGAGCTTGTAACGTTGCTCCAATATGACCAATCATTTCAATACAGGGTTGGTAGTGTTGTTGGTACTGTGCTGGTTCAATATCAATATGAATGATCGGGCAACGACGCGCATTCCATAGCTCTGGGTCGTATTCGATCGGGTTAAAACCGATGGTGATGATTAAATCCGCATCTTGCAGTAACACATCTCCCGGCTGATTATTGAATAGTCCGACTCGGCCAGCAAAATGGTGATAGTAGTTAATATCCACCGCACCTGCCGCTTGATAAGTGCCAACCACTGGTAACTGCGTTTTTTGTAAAAATTGACTGATCATAGAGGCGGTGACTTGATCGCTCGCATGTAAGCCAAGCAGCACCACGCAGCGCTGCGCTTTACTGATCCGATTGGCGGCCTCTTCAACCGCCGCCAGATCGGCATAACCGGTTGGGCGATAGCTAGGTGGGATGACTAAATCGGTCTCCGTTTGATCACTTAACACATCTTGCGGAACGCTGATAAAACATGCCCCTTGACGACCAGACTCGGCAATTCGAAACGCATTAGCCATGATTTCACTCGCCGCATCAACATGCTGGATCTCTGCGCTGTATTTGGTTACCGAGCGAAAAATGCTCACGGTATCCATACTCTGGTGAGTCTGTTTTTGCTGGTAAGTTCGTTTTACCGCACCACCAATAGCCAACATCGGATCGCCCTCGGCGTTAGCCGTTGCAACGCCAGTCACTAAATTTCCACATCCCGGTCCTGAGGTCGCCAAGGTGACTCCCGCTTTACCGGTTAAACGGCCCATGATACCAGCCATAAACGCGCCATTGGCTTCATGTCTCACCGGGATAAGCTCAATGCGGGTATCTTCAAGTGCATCAAATAATCGATCAATTTTGGCACCGGGTATACCGAACACATAACGAACGCCTAAAGTTTCTAGCTGCTGTGCGATTAACTGCGCGCCATTGCGCAAAGTATGATGAGAGGACATAACGTTTCCTTTTTGACTGACAAAGTATTGGATTATTTTTCAGCCGCTTCGATGGCGGAATAAAGATCTTTTGGCATCAGATCGGCATCAAGAAACTCGCTCGATATCGGTGTATCAATCACTAAGCGCGACACACGACCGATTTGTAAAAAACCCGATGAAACAACGTAATCCTGAACATGACCGCCCCCCGTTCTCGCTTGATCAATAAAGTGCTCATGGTAACCGGGGACATTAATCCCCGTGGTGTATCGCGGACTACGAAACCCTGCCATCACCCCCGATTGATGTTCAAAATGAAACGTTGGCTGCTGTTTGATCGCTTCGATCATCGGCCGATAAGGACGTTGCTGTTTAGGTACGGTGCGGGTTTGGACTAATGGAAAATCCCCTTCAAGCCGAATCGCGCAAAATACATTGTCACTAGGCACCAAACGATCGATGAGCTGATGCACTTCCTGACGAGTTAACGTGTCATTAATGGGCAATTCAATGTCTGGTTTAAAGAAAGTAAACACCGCAAAAGGCGTTTTTTGATCAAGTTGAGCAGGATGCGCGGAACCATTAGCGTGCAATTGAAATACTTGACTATCAAAAGCGATCAATTCGCCATCCAATTGATTAAATGTCCCTAAACCGAAGTCTCCGTGTTTAAGCAGTTCGGCAATGGTTGTCGAACCTTCATAGACACCAGCAATCAAGGCACTCATCAGGGAAGTCTGATAAATCTCCCCTTCTCCCGAACCTTGCTGATAATGAGCAAATTGTTGTGCAATTTGTTGAGGACAAGAACAGACCGCAGAGATAAAACGTTGCATCATTCAATCCTAATATGAACTAAAGCGTATATTTAGATTGACTTGTCATGCGCAACAAATCCAATATAAAAAAGATTTATTTTGATATGAAAAAAATATGGATGAACCATGGAATTTCGCTACATGAAGTATTTTGTCGCAGTCGCTAAAGCCAAGCATTTCACCCGCGCCGCTGAGCAGTTAGGCATCGCCCAGCCACCACTCAGTCAACAGATCAAAAAGTTAGAGGATGAGCTTGGGGTCACTCTGTTTAAGCGACTGCCTCGTGGTGTGGAGCTCACGACTGCCGGTGAAGTGTTTTATCATGACGCACAGCATATTTTAGAAGAAGTCGAACGCTGCCAACGTAAGTTAGAACAAATTGCGCGCGGTGAAAAACAGGAACTGCGTATCGGTTTTGCCTCCTCAACCGCCAGTAGCCGCAGCGTTTTAGAGAATATCCGCCAATTGCATGAACAGTGTCCAACTCTCCATTTAATTGCCGTTGAGCACTCAATGCCTGAGCTCGTTACGTTACTTAAACAACAACGTCTAGAACTGGCTTTTCTGCGCTTGCCTTGTTATGCCAGTGAGTCACTCAACCAACAGATCTTATTTGATGATCCTTTTGTGGCTGTCATGCCGATTAATCATCGATTGGCGGCTCATTCAACACTTTATTTGGCGCAGTTGCATAATGAGAATGTGCTGATGTTTCCTAGAGATACTGGACCCGCGTTATACGATCGTATTGAGGCAGCTTTACATCATGCCGGCGTACATATAGCTCAGCCTTACGCTGCACCACAACTGCGTACCGCGATTACCATGGCACAAGCCGGTTTTGGTATCGCCATTGTACCGTTATCTTTAACTGAGCATCTCGACCAATCCGTCGTTATACAACATCTCAACGACATGCCTTTTGTCAGCCAGGTCGCATTGGTATGGAATAGCCGGCATCATCACCCGTTAATTAATACCAGCATCCAATGTATGCGCAGCCCTAAACAGTGATCGACACCGTCACGAAGACGTATAATAAGCATGATAATGTTAACCGGACCCAACCATGACTAAATTAACTTTATTTTATGATGCCACTTGCCCATTGTGCGTTAAAGAAATGGATACTCTTAAGCGACTAGATAAAAAACAATCGCTTAAGATGATTGATATTTATAGTGAGGATATTGCCGCTTATCCACAGATTGATATTGAGCAAGCAGGCATTATTTTGCACGGATTAGACGAATCACAGCAACTGATTCTCGGCTTAGACGCGGTGCATCGTGCTTGGCAATTGGTCGGAAAAGGTTGGATTTATGCTCCACTACGTTGGCGATTGATTAAACCTTTGGCCGATAAAGCGTATTTGTATTTTGCCAAGCACCGTTATCGTTTCTCGTTTTGGTTAACTGGCACCGCTAAATGCACTAATAACCAATGTTCGCGTTAACTATTTTTCTTTAGCGCCTAGATTGACATCAATTGAAAGCCAGTTGCTTGTGCAAAGCGCGATCGCTCTTGCATTGTCAGTGGATATGATCAGATACTTAGCCTATCAATACTGCTCAATCATTTTCTAGTGACCGAATACTAATACTCCGCCGATCTCGCTAACCAGATCGTGCCATTGGTTACTGGCTGTGGTTGTATCGTAATGTCCAAACCGACGTCATCAATGAGAGCAGCAACTCTCTTTATCAATCGACGGAAAGATAAGGCCTACTTTGAAAAATTCCAGACCTCACAACGCAGATCATCAACCGACATTTTTCTTCCTAGATTATGAAACGTGGGGGACGAGCCCAGCCAAAGATCGTCCCAGCCAGTTTGCTGGTGTGCGTACCGATATGGACTTTAATATCATTGGCGAGCCGCTGGTCATCTATTGTCAACTGCCCAGCGACTATTTGCCCTCACCAGAAGCCGCTTTGATAACGGGTATTACGCCACAAAAAGCGATGGCAGAAGGGTTGCCAGAACCAGAATTTATTGCCCGCATTCATGCTGAACTGGCCACGCCGAATACCACCAGTTTAGGCTATAACAGCATTCGTTTTGATGATGAAGTAACTCGCTATACCTGTTATCGGAATTTTATTGACCCCTACGCTTGGAGTTGGCAACAAGGCAACTCACGCTGGGATTTACTTGATGTGATGCGTGCTTGCCATGCTTTGCGCCCAGAAGGTATTGAATGGCCTGAAAACCAAGAAGGCTTTACCAGTTTTAAACTGGAGCACCTTTCTAAAGCCAATGGTATAGAACACAGCAATGCTCACGATGCGATGGCTGATGTGATTGCCACCATTGAGCTCGCAAAAAAAATCAAAGCCGCACAGCCTAAGCTGTTTGATTATTTCTTATCGATGCGCCATAAGCGTAAGCTGATTGATTTGGTTGATATTGTTAACATGACGCCATTAATGCATGTCTCTGGCATGCTAGGACGTGAGCGCAGTTACACCAGTTGGGTTGTACCTATTGCTTGGCACCCCACCAATCAAAATGCCGTAATCGTGGTCGATTTGGCGAAAAATCCCGAGCCGTTATTTGAGTTAACCAGCGAGCAACTCTTACAGCGCCTCTATACTAAACATGATGACTTGGCAGAGGGTGAGCTACCTGCGCCAGTTAAGTTGATTCATTTGAATAAGTGCCCCATTTTAGCCCCAGCGAAAACCCTTACCGCTGAAAATGCCGCCACCATAGGTATTAACCGCGAGCAGTGCTTGGCTCATCTTTCGCAAATTCGTCAACAACCAACATTGCGTGAAAAGTTAGTGGATGTGTTTAGTGCTGAACGTGATTTTTCAGCCAGCAGTGATGTCGATAGCCAACTCTATGATGGGTTCTTTTCTCCTTCCGATCGCGCGGCAATGGACATTATTCGCTCTGCGGCGCCGGAGTCGCTCGCTGATTTAGATATTCAATTCAGTGATCAACGCATTGCGCCCCTGCTGTTTCGTTATCGAGCTCGTCATTATCCTTGGACACTCAATGAAACAGAACAGCGCCGCTGGGCAAGCCATTGTCAAGATTACTTTGCTACTCAGTTACCAAGTTATATGCTCAACTTAGAAAATTTGGTCGAGCAACATCAACACGATGCTAAAAAAATCGCCATACTGAAAGCGGTGTATCATTATGTTGAAGCGCTGGCTTCTTAAACGGCTTATAAAAAGAAGGCTTTATTAACGCTATGATACCTAACTTAGCCAAATTATTGAAAACGACCGCGCAGTACGTAGTCTCAATGGGACTGATTTTCCTCTGTCTTTGGGCTGGAGTTAGCCTACAACATTGGTTAGGAATTACGATTCCAGGCAGTATTTTTGGCTTGTTGATTTTATTTGCTTTACTGGCTGGCGGTCTCGTTCCCGTCGACTGGGTTCGGCCCAGCGCGCATCTTTTTATCCGTTATATGATTTTGCTGTTCGTACCGATCAGCGTCGGTTTGATGGTCCATTTTGATAGGTTATCCGCTAATCTTTGGCCGATTCTCGCCAGTGCGATTGGCGGTACCGCTTTGGTTTTAGTTTCTCTTGGCTATGTGCTTGATCGCTTTCTCAAAAGAGGCAAAAAATAATGTGGTTACTGGTTACGCTGATGGTGTTTTTTTTCGCTCGTTGGGTAGCACAAAAATACCGTTCACCTTTGGTCAACCCATTGTTGATCTGCATCGCTATCTTAATTCCGTTACTGATCGTTTTAGAGGTTCCTTACCAAGTCTATTACGCCGATAACCATTGGATCAGTGATTTACTCCAGCCAGCCGTCGTGGCGCTGGCCTACCCTCTTTACGAACAGCTGCCACAAATCCGTTCGAATTGGCGGATTATTCTATTAGCCTGTGGGGTGGGAAGTATTATGTCCATGCTCACGGCCAGTATTATTGCCTTATCAATGCAAGCGGATGTCGCGTTAGTCGCTGCCTTGATGGGCAAATCCGTCACCACACCGATTGCCATGGAAGTGAGCAGTAATTTGGGTGGAGAGCCCGCTATCGCCGCCATTCTTGTCCTGTTGGTGGGGTTATTTGGCGCGATTATGGCCTACCCGATTTATAACCTGCTTAATATTACCCACCCGATTGCCAGAGGCTTAACCACAGGGACTGTTGCTCATGCTCTGGGTACTGCAACCTGTGCTGAAAAAGATCCTCGAGACGCGGCGTTCAGCTCGTTGGCTCTTGTGCTCTGTGGTGTAATCACCTCCATTTTAGCTCCCGGCTTGTTTGCTTTTAGTCTATGGCTTTTTTATTAAACTCGCCTTGTTGAGGTTTTGGGGAATTCGATGGGTATTATGTGTGACCTCACTCTAATTATGAAAAATGAAATCAATTTACATTTAAAAAAGTGATAACAATCACAGATTGGCCGCGATAATTATCTAAAATGGAGCTCAATTGACCAATTAAGGATGAATTATGCATAGCCGAATTGAACAGGCATTATCACCAATGCCAGCCGCGCTTACCGAGTATCTAACGCCCATCGTCACGGCTGATCATTTTGATGCCACCCTTTCTGCTGATCAATTCAATCAATTACTCGCCTTATCGGGATTAAGTGACGCCGATCTCAGAGTCGCTTTATTGCCACTCGCTGCCGCTTATGCGTACGTACCTATTTCAAATTTTCATGTGGGGGCGATTGCTCGAGGAGTAAGTGGACGACTCTATTTTGGCGCTAACATGGAATTTTCTGGAGCACAGCTAGGACAAACGATTCATGCAGAGCAAGCCGCGATCAGCCATGCGTGGATGAAGGGTGAACAAGGTCTAGCCAGTATGACCGTTAACTATAGTCCTTGTGGTCACTGCCGACAGTTTATGAATGAACTGAACACAGCTCCCTCTTTAACCATTCAACTGCCACAACGTGAAGAAAAGTCCTTACAGTATTATTTACCTGAATCTTTTGGTCCAAGTGATTTGGGAATTCAATCTGCATTAATGACCCCGATTGATCATGGTTACCGTAGTGATGAGCAAGATGCATTAATTCAAACCGCCATCGGCGCACTCAACCGTAGCCATGCCCCTTATACTAATAATCTCAGTGGCGTAGCTTTGCGCAGTACTTCTGGTGCTGAATACAGCGGCGCTTATGCCGAGAATGCCGCTTTTAATCCAAGCTTACCACCGTTACAAGTCGCGTTAATCCAATTGCGTATGGCTGGGGAAGAATTCACCGACTTAGCGGGCGCTGCGTTAGTCGAGATGGCACAAGGTCAAATCAGCCATTTAGCCGATACACAAGCCACGTTAGAAACGATTAATCCAGACCTTCCATTGTCTTATCTTGCGTTGTAACCATGACGTTCCAACCCTACATCGCTCGTCGGTTTAGGGTTGGAGTAGTGTCAAAAAATGCTCCTTTGCCTGCTCCGAAGTCATCGGTTTATAAAAATAGTATCCTTGGATTTCATCAATATCCCACACCAGCAATTGCCTAAGCTGATCGACACTTTCAACACCTTCAGCAACCGTCGTCATACCCAGCTCTTGAGCCATATAGATAATATTTTTAATCAGTATTTGCGCTTTTTGATTATCTTCCAGACGATCAATATAAGATTTGTCCAATTTAACAATGTCTAATGGGAAATTACACAACGAACTAAAAGAAGAATAACCGGTACCAAAATCATCGAGGGCAAGTTGCACTCCTAGAGCTTTAATGGTTTGCATCCGTTGAATGATATCTTCTTCTGCACCCAATAAAATACTTTCTGTTAATTCAAGCACCAGTTGCCTAGGATGCAGTTGGTAATGATGAATCAGACGTTTTAATGTATCAACTAAGCTATTATGATGAAAATGTGGACTGGAAATATTGACATGAATACTCAAATGATGACTTTCATGGTGAGGTAAACTCTGAATAAATTGGCAAGCTTTATCAAGGATTTGCTCTCCGAGCTCAACAATTAATTTTCTCTGCTCAGCCACAGGAATAAAAACTTCAGGGAAAAGCAAACCAAGCTGTGGATGCTGCCAACGAGCAAGCGCTTCAAAACCTACTAATTCACCCGATGAGGCTTTTACAATCGGCTGATAATAGGCCATAAATTGGCCTTCTTTTAGCGCAGAGATAATATCTCGATGTATCACTAATAATGTCTCTGCGCGTTGAGTATCTTCTGCACTGACCATAGTGACAAATACACTGGAGCGATGGTGAGTCGCCGCATAATCAGCACCACGAGATAAACGCTCAAAATCCTTCACTCCAATAGACGAAGAGACTAAAGTCGCTTTTAAGCCAAGATCGCACTCAATATCTTCTAGCACAATTTTCTGGCGATAAATCGTTAAAATGCGATTGCCCTTTTGTATTAACTCATCTTGGGAATCCGTACTCAATACCATAAAGGCATGCTCACTCACCCGTCCTATCGAGAGATCAGGAAATGTATGTTTTAAAGTCGTCGCAAGATGCTGCACAGCCCTATCATAATAATCATGACCATATACCGCCTCTATCTCTTTTAATCGTGCTGCGTATAAGTAAAGAATACTAACCGGAGGGTGATTAAGTAATAATTGATTCGCATTGTCCACCAACGTAGGACGATTTAATAAACCTGAAACGGGATCATAATGGGTTAAGGTTTGGATTAATGCCGCTTGCTGCTTTTGCTCACTGATATCCTTCACCGATAACATAATAGACGTTTGATCACGATCATTGAGTAACGCCGCTTCCACCGAACAGATGATCTCAGTACCATTACTGCGCTTCATGGCTGTTTCAAAGTGATGCTGCCCTTGACTGAGTAAACGATAAAATTGATCGGAGCCACATTGAGTATTGTGGCATCCACAGATACTGCCTATCGGTTGCCCAATCAGTTGCTCACGTTGAAACCCTAACAACATTAACAAGGTAGGGCTGACATCCACGATGATCTTATCAGTTAATAGGATCATCCCAACCGTATGTCCATGGTATAATGCGTCAAATTTTTGTAGTGTTTCTTGCAGTTTTTCTTGAGTTTGTGTTGAAGACTCTGCAAGTGCACTCACCCATTGAGTAATACGATCAAACTCATCAGTGTGTTTGTTCTTTATCGGAGCATCGACCGAGCTTAATAAGCTTTGCATCCCCTTCTCAAAATAACTAAATCGTTTACTGACGGTTATCCAAAAAATACCGTACATTCCTAGAGCAATAGCACTTGTAACCACCGTCATCACTACGATCAAACGAAAGAAAACTATTTTCGCTTGTTGAAAATACATTCTGGGTTCTATGGTTTTTAAGACACCAATCGGCTCATTTACAGCGCTTTTAAGTAGAGAATAATGCGTTAAAAACTGTTCTGTTCGCTCAATGACCAATGAAGGTTCCGAAACACTCACCTCTGTCCACCATGTTAGTGCTTCAGAATCGGTAATCAGTTGATTGTCAGCCATTAAAATCGCTTGATAACGTTCAGGAAAACGTGCGGTCAAATCTTGAGCCCAAAGCATCCAACCGACCATGTCACTTTGACCACTATTATCTCTTACTGATGTGAGGCTTATAACCCATAGTTGCTGATCAACACGAATAAGACCGGAAAAACTTTGTTTATCACTATCTCTTCGTCTTTCCATCAAATGTAAATATTCTGTCACACTGTCCGAATTCAGCATTTGATCGGTAATGTGGCTAACCTCTGAGTCTGAAAAGCGTCCATAGGCTAACGAAAGCGTTCCCATCGGCTTAAGAAACACCATAATATCAACACCTAAAATATCTAGGCTTTCCTGTGTTAAATTACGTTCGACGTAAACCGTATCCTTATCAATCAAAAACAAATAAGTTTCATCCCAATGAGCCCAATCATAAGAGGCCTCTTCTTGACTCTTAATAATTGATTCAATTACCGATGAGGCCTGAGTGCTCGCTCGTCTAACCTCCATATTTTCTAACTCATATAAGCTATATAAGAAAAAATACCGAGTCAGCAATAAACTACTGAGTACTACGCCAACTAAACCTAGAGCAAAAAGTAAAGCTGTCTTTATTTCTAAATTAACCTTACGGATCATCGTCGTCTCTTCATTAACATCGCTCTTAGATATCCGATTTTAGTTGCTAAAACCGACACGTAACGTGATATTGCTCCACGATAAGTTAAGTATCCGACTAAAACCATCCATTTCACTTATTTCAATACCAACAGTATGGACTATCTCTGAACATTTTTCCGTTATGAGGCCTATGCCGTTGAGGTTTTAACGATCGATAATCGAGTGTTACCTTATGCCGCAAACGTTTTCTTTTTCATGCTGTTCCAGTATCATTGCCGCTGTTTTTATCTCTCAAGCGAAAGTCAATGTCATCTGGGCATTGAGTATGAATAAGGATTCTTTATGTTGGGAACGGCTACTCTCAATAGTGCAACACGGGTGCTATTACTTGGTTCAGGCGAACTCGGTAAGGAAGTCGCTATTGAATGTCAACGTCTTGGTTTAGAAGTCATTGCTTGTGATCGCTATGCGAATGCCCCTGCAATGCAAGTCGCACATCGCTACCATGTATTCGATATGCTTGATCCTCAAGCGCTGCAGCAAGTCATCGAGCAAGAGCAACCTCACTATATCGTGCCTGAAGTGGAAGCCATCGCCACGGATAAGCTGCTCGAATTAGAAACACAAGGTTTCACGGTTATCCCAACCGCTAAAGCGACTCAATTGACGATGAATCGAGAAGGCATTCGCCGTCTCGCGGCTGAGCAGCTATCGCTACCAACCTCCAATTATCAATTTGCTGATAGCTATGAGCAATTCGTGCTCGCTGTCGAGCAAATTGGCTTACCTTGTGTCTGTAAACCGATCATGAGCTCTTCTGGTAAAGGTCAAAGTGTTTTAAAAAGCCCAGAAGATATTGAACAAGCATGGCACTATGCTCAACAAGGCGGACGTTCAGGTGCAGGTCGAGTAATCGTCGAAGGTTTTGTTGATTTTGATTATGAAATCACCTTATTAACGATTCGCGCTATCGATGGTGTCCATTTTTGCGCCCCTATCGGTCACCGACAAGAAGAGGGTGATTATCGTGAGTCTTGGCAGCCACAAGCAATGTCCGAAAATGCCTTAAAAGCCGCTGAATATGTTGCCGAGGAAATTGTTAATGCGCTTGGTGGCTATGGATTATTTGGTGTTGAATTGTTCGTCAAAGGCGACCAAGTCATTTTCAATGAGGTCTCCCCTCGACCACACGATACTGGTATGGTGACGATGATTTCGCAAGATTTATCGGAATTTGCACTGCACGTGCGGGCTTTTATCGGTTTACCCGTCGGAGCGATAACTCAATATGGGCCTTCAGCTTCAGCCGCTATTCTTGGTCAAGGTATCTCAAACAACATCCAATTTTCAGGATTGGATGATGCGCTGAGTGTACCAACCGCTCAGGTTCGTCTATTTGCGAAACCTGAGATTAATGGGCGTCGTCGTTTAGGTGTCGCTTTAACACGTGGTAAAACGACGACCGAAGCCACAGATCGAGCCATAGAATGCGCTAAAGCGATTAGTATTGAGTACTAATCGTATTACTGTCACTCAACAATAAATCGTGTCGATAACAAAAACAGCGTTCTCATTATGATCAGTAATGAGAACGGCAACACTATTTGATTTTTTCTATCGTCTCCGCAACGTACACCGCACCCTTACGTATTTCTTCAATCAATGTTTTGGTAATACTTAACTGGTTATTACACTCTGTCACCTTGGAACGCACACTGTCTAAACTCGCTTCTGAGGTTGTCGTTAATTCGGTATTTCTTTTTACAATGGCACTGATTTCATCGGTCGCTTTAGAGGTGTTGGCTGCAAGTGAGCGGACTTCATCGGCAACGACCGCAAATCCACGGCCATACTCGCCAGCCCTCGCCGCTTCAATCGCCGCATTCAACGCCAATAAGT
The DNA here is from genome assembly GCF_013048685.1 of Vibrio sp. A8-1. NCBI lineage: Bacteria > Pseudomonadati > Pseudomonadota > Gammaproteobacteria > Vibrionales > Vibrionaceae > Vibrio > Vibrio sp. A8-1. Next base: position 6,537 of record NZ_VHTC01000035.1, on the reverse strand, counting down.
TGGTTTGATCAGCGATACTAGAAATGGTGGTCACAATTTGCACAATCTGTTTAGATTGCCCAGCTAACTGCCCCATTAGCTCATTGGCTTTATTGACCGTAGCTTCAATATCTTGTGCACTAGCAGCCGCATCGGCCACCATTTTTGAACCATCATGAGTTAGAGAAACCGTTTCTTGAGAACGCTGCTCGGCAATCAGAGTCGCCTCTTCTATCCGTTTTGACCTTTGTATTCTATCGGTTATATCACTAGCAAATTTAGTAACTCGAACGATCTTACCTTGATCATCAAAAATCGGATTGTAGGTCGCTTCTATCCAAATTTCCTCACCATACTTAGTCAAGCGTTTAAATAATCCTGATTGAAACTTGCCTTTCGCTAATTCGCTCCAGAATTTAGGGTGTTCTTGATGAAATGATTCATCGCAAAAAATACGATGATGTTTACCGACAATCTCATTCAATTGATAACCAAGTGCCGTTAAGAAATTTTTATTGGCTTCAATAATTGTCCCATCCGGTGTGAAAGAGATCACCGCCATCGATTTATCCACAGCATTAAAAACGGCCGCCTGCGAATCTAATTTTTGTTTCGCTTTAGTCACATCACTGGCAATTTTAATCACCTTATAGACTTTACCTTGCTGATTTTTAATCGGTATATAGGTCGCTTCGATCCAAATTTCTTGCCCGCTTTTGGTTAAACGACTGAACGTTCCCGATTGAGATTGCCCTTGAGCAAGCTGCTGCCAAAAAGTTGAGTAAGCAGGTGAATCACTCAGTTTTTTAGCACAGAACATTCGATGATGATGCCCTTTAATCTCTTCTAAACCATACCCTGTGACTTGTAAGAAAAGCTTATTCGCAGATAACACTTCACCTCGGGGGGTAAACTCGATGTAAGCGGTATGATTACCGATTGCCCCAAGAATATCGCCCGCAGCGATTAACTGGTCACGCTCTTGAGTAACTTGTTTTAATTGTTTGGACTGCTGATTAAAAAACATAAAACGATCCTTATTATCTACGGCTAAGGCTGAGGCTGAGGCTGAGGCTCAAAATAGAGCCTAATTAACAAATCCTTGATTACAGTTTATATCATTATGCCGAAAAGCCTTGGCTCTTTATGTTTTTATTAACCAGACCTCTTCAGCAAAATAACTGACTCCTTTTTTGACGCTTTCCGGATTCTGTGCATCCACTTCATCACGAGCTAAACGTTGGATATCAAAGCCATTAAATAACTGACGAATTTCTTGTTCATTAACACTAAATGGTGGGCCACTGCGCTCTTCTTGAGGGTAATCCAAACTGATCAGCAATATTCTACCTCCCGGCTTCAGTAAGCTTTTTAAGCGCTCAGCATAGTGTACTCGCATCTCTTCTGGGAGAGCGATTAAGGCCGCGCGATCATAAATAATATCAACCGGAGTCAATGGCGCGGTAAAAATATCCCCAGTATAAAGAGTCAGTTCATCAAATTGATAACTCTCATGCTGTGCAGACAGTTGAGTCACTAATGGCGTATAAAAATGTTCAGCAAAAAAGGCTCTTACTGCTATTGGGCTAAGCTCAACACCTTGAACCTCATCATGTCTAGCGGCTAGCCAGACTAAGTCTTCACTTTTTCCACACAAAGGAACAAAAACGTTATCACTACGTTGGGGTAACGTCGCTGACCAATATTCCATGAGTAATGGATTAACGTCATCAAGATGGAAACCAAGCTGATTCGCCGCCCATTTGTTATGCCAAAATTCTGGATCTCTCATTTTTCTCAACCATTGTATTATTCAAAGACGACTAGCTTACTGATACGCTAAAGTACGCAAAAGGCTGTATTATGCTGTTGTCATCAATAGGGCTCAACATCAAATGTGAAGGATATACATTTCTTTACATTCGAATGCGGAACTGTGGACCCAATCAAGAGTCTCAACACTGTGACCAAAGCCATATTATTGAAATAGAGAAGATACTTTAGGTTGAATTCGTTTCAGTCACCCCAACTTAAACCTTAGTGGCTTCTGTTTGTTGTTGGATTAGCGTTCTTTTAAGTCCTTCTTTTGACCTAAACAACGCAAGCTAAGGAGAATGAATGAGTCTATTGCTAAGAACGACGGCCCTCATGCTATTCATGTTAAGCCGAGCCCCTGCCTTCGCCGCAACCATTCCGGTCAATGTATCGTCTCAAACGCCCCAAGGAGAATATCAAAATGAAATCAATGCCCAACGCTTTAAGCATAGTTTAAGTGGTTTATACGGTATCCAAAGCACGCATCACTCGGTCATCCAACCATACAGTAACTTTGATGAACTTTATCAAAAAGCGAGTGACGCTCAACTAGAGCTAGAAGCCTTATGTACTGGTACTGCAATGCTCACATCGGCTCAAGCCCTATTTTCTGGAACTAAATCTCGTTCAAGAGCGCTCGAAAAAATCGCATTAGAACTCAATGGCCAACCAGAACGAATTACTGATTTAGCACGCGCGACCATCATTGCTGACGATGTACCAAGTTTAGTCGAAGCTTATGAGGTGTTAGGACGCGAAGCGAGGATCGTGAAAGTAAAAAATCGCTTTAAAACACCAGCAGCCTCTGGCTACCGTGATTTAAATCTCTTAGTCGAATTACCAAAAAGTAAAATTATTGCCGAAGTTCAATTGCACTTAAAAGCCATCGCGGAAGTCAAAAGTGGCCCAGAGCATGCTTTATACGAACAAATACAGCATATCGAACGTAACGCCAGCCAAGAGCAAAGACAACTGACCGATTGGGAAGTAGCCAAAATCCATCAAATTCGCCATCAATCTCTCAACTTATATCAACAGGCTTGGCAGCCGTACATTACGACAAATATCCAAGCGGCTTAATTATCTCGATCACAATAAAGAACGCAGAGTCTAGATGGCTCTGCGTTCTTTTGTTGATGTTTTGTCTATGAACTCGTTAGTTTTTGAGCAAACTAAACTGAGTTCAATGATTTTTATCGTGATTAATCGAAATAAGCCACTAAGTCAACATTCTCACCTCGTGCTTGCGCATCCAAAGTGAAGTAGATATAACCGGCTTTTTCTATTGGCATCGATAGATATTCATGACTGTCTGATCGCACAGAGTTCCATTGATAGTCATCTCTACTTGGCCATGTGACTTGGCTTGCAAAGAGATCAACATTATTCGTGGTGGATTGTGTTGGCGTCATCCATATTTGGACACGTTGAACACCTTCAGGGACGTAAATCGCTGCATAACGACGCTGATTCACCATTAAGTTCTGTTTGACCTCAGCCTCAAGGCGTATCGGGTTCAAATCGTCAACTTCATGGCTTGGGGTGCTAGTTTGGTCATATTGGATCTGTGCCAATAGCTTGACATCAGAAAATGCCGCTCTCCCAGTGACACTAATATAATAACGACCAGCTTGTACATAACCATCCGCTTGAGGCTTAAAACTTAATCTCTCATTACTACCAAGGGCAACATTACTGAATTGATAATCATAATAATGAGCGACTTTTTCATAACTCATATATAAGTCCGCATCACCTTGCCCATCAATCGTAACCTCAAAGCTTAACGTGCGCTCAGGAACATCAATATAATAGAGTTGCTCAGAAAGATAATTACCGTGCAATATTATCGCTTGATTAGCCTCTAACTCTATCGGTTGTGCCTCTTGTGGCTGCTCAGGTGTTGGATCAATCGAGGGTTGCTCATCAATATTTAAGGTATCCAACCAGCGCGAAAAGTCCTCATCATATTGAGTACCTAATTGTTTCACCACTTCTGCCCACTGTGCATATTGACCTTGTCTTGCCAACGCCAGCAAGCGATCCACCTCTTGAGGATGCACTTCTAACATATAGCGCACTGCGAGATAACCCCAACGATAAATACGATTAGTATCGTGAGAATAGGTGGTCGCCATAACATCAGAAAGGCTCATTTTCCCCTGTTGAATCGTGCGAATAGCAGCATCGTAACCTTGTTTATAATGCATGTATTCCGCAAAACCTTCTAACCACCAGACAATATGTCCATGAGCAAGGTTTTCGCCAAAACCGCCATATAAGTTAAATCGTCCATCCAAATAGTGGACATATTCATGTTCAAGGTTAAGAATTGATAGCGCATCTTCACCGTTAGCATAGCGATAAGCGATAAATCGTGCTCGATTATTCGGCTCGGCTGGATTGCCCTCTAGATACTGACCACCATTATCCGTCGTGTTATTAAACAAAAATGCGGAATAATCGACGTAACTTTGGTTATTCGCAAACACCACAACTTCTACTTTGTCATTCAAATCGTCGGCTACCGGTAGACCACCGCTGTTGATAACCTGATGGAAATCTTGCTCTTTCGCGTTGAGAACCGAACAGACTTCACGCTCTTGTTGTATGGTCAAATCTTGCGAACGAACAATCGCTGGGCCATCACATTGGTGCCAATTAGGTAATATACGCGCTGCTAGGTTATCTTTTTGCGCTTCTATATTTATATCGGCAATCGCTTCTGGGGCGAAGTGCTGGAGCATCTCTACCGCTGCCAACCATAGCGTTTCATGTTCACTACCTAACGGGTAACGTTGTAACGTATCCAGCATCACTTGTTTCGCTTGTTGGCGAGTAACTAACTGAGAGGAAGCCAGTAACCGTCCTGTTTCTCGAATCGCATTAAAAACTAAAAATTTTGCGTCGGTGGTTAATGCCCACTGATTGTTTTGCGCAAACCGCTCCAAAGTATCAATATGTTGTGGATTGTGAGCTAAATATTGATAAAACTCATCTCGTCCGATATGACCGGCCATAGCTCTAAATAAATTATTTAAGCCATCAACCCATTGAGTATTTTGCGCAGTATCGGGGGTAAAGTGCTCTAATAACGCCATCATACTGTCCATCGTCAATGGCAGTTGTTTAATGCTATCCGCCATCAAACTCATGTTTTTAAAGGCACTAACTTGTTCTCGGCCTTGATTAACCACATGAGGAGAGCGCAGAAACTGATTGATTGTTTGTGCAATTCGCTCGTTTAATGCTTGAGAAAATGGCTGATGTTCACCTTGGGCATAAAAACGCACATAATAAGCAGCACGAATAAATTCACTTAAATTATTAATGATCTTCGCTTGATCCGCCTGCCCTTGATACTGACCAACGTGAGTCATTAAGTCACGCTGAATGGCTGCAATACTCTGCTCGCTGTATAAATCGTTGAGGCTATCTACTCCAGCGCTATACCATGAACTATAGCAAGTGTGGTCTGCATGTTTAATACTGGCTAACCGATCATCGGCCTGAGCTAATTCAGAAAAATAACAATGGTTATCAGCTAAACTGGCCGAAGAAAAAGCCAATAAACAGGCTAGCATTAATGGATGTTGACGACGTAAAGAAAAAGGAACCATATAACTCACTCCAAAGCGTAAGTGAGCTTTCCTAACGACTTGGATAAAAACCTAATTAGGTACGCCATTCATAGAAGGCCATTCTATAGCCTATTAAGACGGTACAGACATTAGTAGCATCCAGTTGCTTAGGTAAGCTTAAACTTAGGCGCTTTATTATTGATTGAACAGAGGCGTGGTTATACGGATAACGGCGGGGATATGAAACTGGGTTTATTTGAAAACAAGAGACTGCTTCCAAAACAGAAGTTAAGAAAGGCTTTTCTATCAACAGGTTAAGTAAAAACACCGAGGCCATACTTAACGTATGGCCTGATGCGATGTATTGCTATTTTACCACTTGAATATTTTCGACACGGGCTTTTAACTTCTGTCCTGGACGAAATGTAACGACACGCCGAGCTGAAATCGGAATATCTTCTCCAGTTTTAGGGTTTCGACCTGGCCTTTCACTTTTATCTCGCAGATCGAAATTACCGAAACCAGACAGTTTTACTTGTTCGCCATTCTCAAGTGCTTTACGAATTTCTTCAAAAAATACTTCCACCGTGTCCTTGGCATCCCGTTTACTAAACCCTAGTTTTTCGAACAGGTTTTCAGCCAAATCGGCTTTTGTGAGCGCCATAAACTTTCCTCAAAGCTAGGTTAAACTTTGCTGCATTAAGCAGCATAAAAATCATTTTTGTTCAGCCAATCAAAGACATATCGGCTCTGTTGAAAAGTGTATGCCAAGCTTATGATTTTCGCCAACTTTTTTATTATGAAGGATATCGACTGGGAAGCCTTTAGAATGGTACATTTTGCATACAGTCGTGGAATTAAAAACTTAATTGATTAAAAATAAAAAATTTAAATCTAAATTTATACATAAAATAAGACTATTAAAGACTATAACACTAAAAACACAAACCTTATCTTTATTGATCTCGATCTGAAATTTTTGTAAATAATCTTAAAAATCATACTGTTGTTTTTATAATTCTAAAAATTAGACCTAAAAAAATATCCTCCGGCATAGCCGGAGGTTTTTCATATGCGCCTATAAGGCTTTCTTACAAGCAGCGCCCTAACAGGCGCATCACGATCTGACATTTGCATATGACGATTACTTACGGCCCGTAAA
>NZ_VHTC01000034.1:0-30616 GCF_013048685.1 Vibrio sp. A8-1 | reverse complement strand
GGAAACTTGGTAGTAGCGTTGTCAGCCCCTTAAGCGGGCGTTATGTTTTATTGAGCCTCAGCAAGATCAATTCAAAAATTTTAATGGGAAAATCTGGTCTAATTTAAAGAGTTTTCTGTTCTAATTTATTGATATTATGAGTTTATTGTTCTTTTTCGTGGCGATTGAAAGTTGATCGATGCTTGAGTTTATTTGGCTAACTCTGCTCTGATAAATTGTGTACGCAAAAGATTCGATTGTTGCTGAAAGGTCTCTTTCTTTGGTGTTGCTGGCTCATTGATTCCACGAGCTATTTCGCTTCAGCATGTTTGGGATCTCATTAACATCTTACTTGCTGACAGTGTTTGGTTAGCGCAAGTTTATCGGTGGTTATGCGCTTTTTTCCGGCTCTGCTCTGATAAATTATGTACGCAAAAGGTTCGACTGTTGCTGAAAGGTCTCTTTCTTTGGTGTTGTTTGCTCATTGATTCCACAGGCTATTTCGCTTCAACTTGTTTGGGATCTTATCGGCAACAATGATTTCTGAAAGTAGGCTGGTTTGTCATTTTGAGTTAAACTGCTTCGAACAAATGAACGTTGTAAAAGTTCAATATAATCAATAAGTAATAAAACATAACAAACGCTTCAAGAGGGACTTCCAACGCGTGGCATTTTTATTATGCGTTGGCTTTTGTGGTTACGATGTTATGCGGAAACTTGGTAGTCGCGTTGTCAGCCCCTTAAGCGGGCGTTATGTATCTAATCGAAAAAAGCCCAAGCTTTCTAGCTGCTTGGGCTTAGTTTGTGACCATTAATTTGGTGTAGAGCGGTAGTGCTCCCTTACTTTCTTACCATTACGGATATGTTCTGGTACGTGGACTTTCTTCTTGCCGCTTTGTGTTTTAGCCATGAGGTTCACCTTTTTGATTAAATTTAAAATCGACGACATTTAAAAATATGTTTTGTGTAGCTTTCTGTCTCCGTTTTGTGATTTGTGTCACATTTTAAATGAGTTCTTTTTCTTATGCAACTGCGCTTGCAAAGATACATAACAAACGGTTCAAGAGGGATTCGCAACGCTCGGCATTTTTGTTTTGCGTTGATTTCAGTGGTTACGGTATTGTGCGGTGAGTTGGTAGTTGCGTTGCTCACCCCTTAACCGGGCGTTATGCTTTATTGAGCCTCAGCAAAATCAATATATAAATTTTAATGGGAAAACTCAGTCTGATTTAGAAGTTTTCTTATTCTAATTTATTGATATTATGAGTTTATTGTTCTTTTTCGTAGCGATTGAAAGTTGAACGATACTTGTGCTTTTTCGGCAACTCTGCTCTGATAAATTGTGTACATAAAAGGTTCGATTTTTGCTGAAAGGTCTCTTTCTTTGTTGTTGCTGGTTCATTGATTCCACCGGCTATTTCGCTTCAGCATGTTTGGGATCTCATGAACATCTTACTTGCTGACAGTGTTTGGTTAGCGCAAGTTTATCGGCGAATGTGCGTTTTTGTCCGGCTCTGCTCTGATAAATTGTGTATTTAAAAGGTTCAATTGTCGCTGAAGGGTCTCTTCCTTTGGTGTTATTTGTTCCTTGATTCCGCAGGCTAATTCGCTTCAACTTGTTTGGGATCTTATCGACAACAACGATTGCTGAAAGTAGGTTGGTTTGTCATTTTGAGTTAAACTGCTGCGAACAAATAAATTTTGTAAAAGTTCAATTTAATCAATAAGTAATAAAGCATAACAAACGCTTCAAGAGGGACTTCCAACGCGTGGCATTTTTATTATGCGTTGATTTTGGTGGTTACGGTGTTATGCGGAAAGTTGGTAGTCGCGTTGTCAGCCCCTTAAGCGGGCGTTATGTTTTTAATCAGGTTCAGAGAATCATGGAAGAAAAGAGTCAGTTATTTTTACAGCAGTACCTTCGAACTTTACCTAGTGAAGTGTCTGAAAAATATACATCATTTAGTTCGGATTACTTTTGCGCAGATGAATATAACGCAAATCTATGTGCTGATTTAATTCTACGTGGCGAGAAGCGTGCATCATGCAGCATGGAATACTGGTATAGCCACGAAAGTGAAGTATTACCTATAGTTGGCCACCTTCAAGTGGTCATAAACTGGTATGGTGAACCAATTTGTATCATTGAGATCACATCGGTCTCAAGTTGTCGATTCAACGAAGTGACGGAAGAATTTGCAGCAAGTGAGGGTGAGGGCGACAAATCGCTAGAATGGTGGCGTAAGGCTCATTGGAAATTTTTCACACGTGAATGTGACACTTTAGGTATAGAGCCAAGTGAGGATATGTTATTGGTTTTAGAGCACTTTAAGGCCGTGTATCACTAAAAACATAACAAAGCGTTCAAGAGGGATTCGCAACGCGTAGCATTTTCGTTATGCGTTGATTTTATTGGTTTTTAGTGTAATGCGGAAGGTTGATAGTTGCGTTGCTCACCCCTTAACGCGGCGTTATGCTTTATTGGACCTCAGCAAAATCAATATATAAATTTTAATGGGAAAACTCAGTCTGATTTAGAGGTTTTCTGTTCTAATTAATTGATATTATGAGTTTATTATTCTTTTTCGTGGCTATGGAAAGTTGAACGATGCTCGTGCTTTTTTAGCCAACTCTGCTCTGACAAATTGTGTGCGTAAAAAGTTCGATTGATGCTGTAAGGTCTCTTTCTTTGTTGTTGCTGGCTCATTGATTCCACTGGCTATTTCGCTTCAGCATGTTTGGGATCTCATGAACATCTTACTTGCTGACAGCGTTTGGTTAGCGCAAGTTTATCGATAATTTTGCGTTTTTTTCCGGCTCTGCCCTGATAAATTGTGTTCGTAAAAGATTCAATTGTCGCTGAACGGTCTCTTCCTTTGGTGTTGTTGACCCCTTGATTCCACAGGCTAATTCGCTTTAACTTGTTTGGGATCTTATCGGCATCAATGATTGCTGAAAGTAGGCAAGTTTATCATTTTGAGTTAAAGTGGTTTTAACCAATAAACGTTGAAAAAGTTCAATTTAATCAATAAGTAATAAAGCATAACAAACGCTTCAAGAGGGACTTCCAACGCGCAGCATTTTTATTATGCGTTGATTTTTGTGGTTTCAGTGTTATGCGGAAACTTGGTAGTAGCGTTGTCAGCCCCTTAAGCGGGCGTTATGCTTTATTGAGCCTCAGCAAAATCAATATATAAATTTTAATGGGAAAACTCAGTCTGATTTAGAAATTTTCCTATTCTAATTCATTGATATTATGAGTTTATTGTTCTTTTTTGTGGCTATTGAAAGTTGAACGATAGTTGTGCTTTTTCGGTAACTTTGCCCTGATAAATTGTGTACGCAAAAGGTTCGATTGTCGCTGAAAGGTCTCTTTCTTTGGTGTTGCTTGTTCATTGATTCCACAGGCTATTTCGCTTCAGCATGTTTGGGATCTCATGAACATCTTACTTGCTGAAAGTGTTTGGTTAGCGCAAGTTTATCGATGTTTGTGCGCTTTTGTCCGGCTCTGCTCTGATAAATTGTGTACGCAAAAGATTCAACTGTTGCTGAAAGGTCTCTTCCTTTGATGTTGTTTGCTCCTTGATTCCTCAGGCTAATTCGCTTCAACTTGTTTGGGATCTTATCGGCATCAATACTTGCTGAAAGTAGGCAAGTTTATCATTTTGAGTTAAAGTGGCTTTAACCAATAAATGTTGAAAACGTTCAATTTAATCAATAAGTAATAAAGCATAACAAACGCTTCAAGAGGGACTTCCAACGCGCGGCATTTTTATTGTGCGTTGATTTTGGTGGTTTCAGTGTTATGCGGAAAGTTGGTAGTAGCGTTGTCAGCCCCTTAAGCGGGCGTTATGCCACAAGAGTAAATTTGTAAATGGAGTTGTATGAAAGCATCATTAAGAAAAAGCGGAACAGGTTTTGAGTTTCAATATGATTTCGGTTGTGAAGATATTAATGGAGTACTAACTAGTGCTGAATTGATAGATGGAAGCCTCGTGGTATCTACTGAGCTAAAACCGATAAGTAGCAACCAATGTGATGATATAGCTATGCTTCTTAGCTATATCGAATCTGTAACGGATATCGTTGTACACGAAGCACAAATTAGAAAGAACTTGCTCAATTTTTGCCGTAATCACAAAGGACAATTTAACAACACGCAGCTAAAAGTTAAATTTTCAAGTTCTGTTATCCATACCTTTAACGTAGAGTTTCGCTCGATAGATAGTGATGGTGTTGGCTTTAGCATAGTGGCATAACAAACGCTTCAAGAGGGACTTCCAACGCGTGGCATTTTCATTATGCGTTGATTTTGGTGGTTTTAGTGTTGTGCGGTAACTTGGTAATAGCGTTGTCAGCCCCTTAAGCGGGCGTTAGCTTGCTAAAGGCTAGCGCAATACTAGCCTAAACTTGCCCTAATATCTGAAATGGTAATAAATAGCTTATTTTCTGCATCTTGAAATGCCTTAAAACCATAGCGTTCATAGAAATGTTTAGCGCCATCTTTTGCGTCAACAATAACGACTGGGAATGCCACGCTATCACTAGCGGCTAGTAGTTTTCGTAGAGCATCGATAAGTAACCACTCGCCAAATCCTTTGCCTTTATAGCGCTCATCGATAGCTAAGCGAGCAATGAGTCCGCCAGAAGTTGATGACTGATGCTTTTTCTGTAACTTATCGGGTAATGCTTTTAGGTCAATGGGTGTCATTGTTAAAGTGTAAAAACCGATGATAAGTGAGGTGTTATTTTCATCCTCTAAAACAAATGTTCGGGTATTGTCTTTTTTAGCTTGCTGACTTGCCATTACTTTCAAATAGTTATTAAGCGCATCAATTCCGCAGTTGAATCGGTTTCTATCGTGTTTATCTTTATCGAGTAATACCGTTTTCATCATTGGTTTTTGGTCTCATAGCGTTCGGCGGCAGTTTTAAGCTTTTGATTTAATGTTGTTGGTTTATCGAGAGCTTCCATAAGTAAAATGGCGTCTGCTTGGCTTAATTTTAGTGTTTGCTCACGTTCAATCACTTGTTTTGCTTTTTCGATTGCAGCATTGAGTACAAATGAGTTAATACTAGACATGCCAGCGAGAGCAGCTGCTTTGGTTAATAAGTTTTGCGTATCAACATCAACTCTCGCAGTGATACGAGGTAAAGTGGTAGCCATAATGTGTTCTCCTTTGTGTCAAAATGTCACATCTTTATTATGGTGTTTAAATATACAAAAAGCAATCGTTGAGTCACTTTGGCACGCAAGCTAACAAACGGTTCAAGAGGGACAACCAACGCGTGGCATTTTTATTATGCGTTGGTTTTTGTGATTACGGTGTTATGCGGAAAGTTGGTAGTAGCGTTGGTTGCCCCTTAACCGGGCGTTAGCTATTATTTTATTCAGCAGCAAGGAAATTAAAGATGGCAAAGTATCAGTTTTTCTGTAAACCAAATTCAAATCGTACCGAATTTACTTATCTGGATATGGGCTCAGAAACTTATCTGTTTGAAAAAAAAGAACTCTTGAGTTCGGGACTAGAAGTAGACGGCGATACGATACAAGCTTCTACTCCAGAAGAAGCAATTGTGGTAATCAAATAAAGTTAGAAACTTACTGCTCTCCGAAGCCTATTAATCAATAAGATAATAGTCTTTGTAAATTAATAAAGTTGGTAATAGATTGCCCGTAAAACCCTAAAGCTATTTTTATAAAAATAATAAAGATAGTAACATTCAGAAAAATCCACTTCTAAGTCACTCGATATCAGTTGACACAAATCACTCCAACTTATATGATTGATCACTCACTAAAGTAAGTGGTGCTTTTATGTCTAATTTAGGTCGTCCAGTGAATTATGCAGCTCGAGAGGCTAAAATCGAGGCTATTCTTGATGGTGCTGTGCAATGCTTTGTTAAAAAAGGCTTTCATGGCGCTGGCATGGCGGAGATTTCTCGTGTTGCAAAAGTCAGCCAGGCAAGCCTCTATCAATACTTTTCCTCAAAAAATGAACTCATTCTGGAAATTGCCAAACGCTATTCTTCTAGAGATCTCGATGCCTTGAGAAGAATTGAAAGCGCTAGTGATTTTATGGATGCTTTGGAGCAAGAGGCCTATCTCACAGGCGATAAAACAGGAACTATTATGTATCTGGAGATCCTCGCAGAGTCATCCAGAAACCCAGAAATTAAGAAAGCGGTACAGGATTCAGGTCAAGAGCTCTTTGACACCTGTTGTGCCATGATTAAGAAATTACAGGATAAAGATGAGGCAAGTTATTTGCTCACACCCGAGCAGATAACCCACTATATCTTTGCTTACATTGATGGTTTGTCCTGCCAGATAGCGACTGCGGATATCGAGTATTCGCGGGAGCTTTTACGTCAGCTTGTTCAGACCCTTCTTACACCAAAAAAGTAATTAATATTTAAGCCATACCTCAAGAGGGTTTGATATGAGTTCGCCACTTTATATACTCGAACGATCAGTTATATTATTAAAGAAATTCAGCAAGTATGCATTGGTTAGCCTGCTTGTCCTATTCCAGGGATGCAGCAGTGAAAGTATACCTGAGCCCACTGAGCAGAACATTCGAGTGGTTACGCTCAATGAAGTAGGTGCAAACGCGCATTACCAAGAATCTCGCTTTTCTGGAATAACACAAACAGAGAGCAGAGCGCAGCTCTCATTTGGCGTTCCTGGCAAAGTGCAAAAGGTGCTGGTAGATATTGGTAGCCGGTTAAAAGCGGGCGATATCATGGCGACACTGGATCTTGAGCCTTATCAACTCGCGGTCGATAACGCCCGTTCTGAAGCCTCAAAAGCGCAAATCGCGCTTGAAGAGCACCAAGCAAACTATGAACGGCTTAATCGCCTCAAATCAAATAATGCAGTTTCACAGCAAGATCTAGACGCTGCTAGAACGCTTTTTTTAACCGCTCAAGCCTCTGTCCGTGAAGCACAAAATAGAGTCAGACTCACAGAAAGAGAACTCTCTCAAGCAGTAATAAAAGCCCCTTATGATGGTGTTGTCTCTACCAGGCAAGTTGAACCCTTTGAAGAGGTCGCTCAGAATCAGGTCATTTTTACTTTCGACAGTTCAGCCCAACTTATTGTTGAATCATCAATCCCTGTATCTTTGGCAAATGCTCTACGTTCTACAAATGAACAGGTTATCAGTATTAGTCATCAAGGGAAGTCTTTTGAGGCTGAGGTGTCCCACATCGCAGAGCGAGCAAGTAATGGTTTAAGCTTGCCGGTTAAACTGCGTATACAAGTGCCAGAGGGCAATTTTTTACCGCCAGGTATCGTGGTCGCAGTGAACTATCGACTGAAGAATAGCGAAAACGTTCTCTTGGTTCCTCACGGCGCAGTTTATGTTGAAGCAACAAGTAACAGTGCTTTCTTATACTCTTTTAACGGTGAGTCCAATACCGTTAGTAAAAAACCTGTACAAATTATCGATATTCAACCTACAGGCTACATTATTAATGCTGAGTTGAAACTCGGAGAGAGATACGTAGCAGCCGGAGCGGCCTTTATCAGTGACGGGCAACAGGTTCGTGTTTTAGGGGAGACGCGTTAATGTCCATTACAGGCTTCTCACTTGCTAACAGCCGTTTAGTGCTCTTTCTGTTTTTTATGCTTACGAGCATAGGGTTGGCGTTATACCCGAGTTACCCATCTCAGGAAGAGCCCACACTACCGATAAATGTCACTGTGATTACCGCCTATCACCCTGGCTTAGATATTTATCAAACGGAATCGCTATTGGCGCGCCCGGTTGAACGTGCTTTGCGTGAACTGGAAGAAACTAAAAATATCACGACGTCTATTCGTGCCGGAGAGATCCATATCTCTTTGGAAATTAAGGACGGAACACCAGACTACGCGCAATCATGGCTCAGAGTCAGAGCGAAAATGCAGGATGTGCAAAACTCACTTCCCGATGGTGTGTCTGGGCCTTTTGTTAACGATAGTTATGACGCCGTTGCCGTGATGACTGTTGCAATTAGTGCCCCCAATCACACGTTTGAGCAACTTAGAAATAAAGCCAGTGAGCTGCGGGATTTTCTTTACGATATCCCTGGTATGGATAAAGTCACCTTGCATGGTGTCACCGAGGAGCAAGTGACTATCAATCTAAAGCCTTTTGCTGCGTCCAAATTTTCGATCAAGCCAAATGATATCTACCTGCAATTGCATAAAAACAATTCGCTTGATGATATTGCCAGAGTGAATTTTAGCGACCAGGAGAGTCGTATTTATGTCAGAGGCGGCTATAACTCTATCGAGGATATTAAAGCGATCCCTATTGTGCTGCAAGACGGCAGCCAGTTACCACTTGACACGCTAGCTGATGTAATAAGGTCAGCGGCACAACCGCTTAATACCGCCGCCTATCTAAATGGGGGGCAGGCTATTGTTGTTGCAGGTTATATGACACCAGGCGTTAACATGGTCGATTTCAATGATCGCCTTCGCACACAAATAGCGCAGTGGGAATACGATTTACCCGCTGGCTTTCAATTGAAAATCATTACCGACCAGGGTGAAGTCGTAAGCCGAGTGATATCATCAATGATATCAACGCTGTTACAAACCATTTTGGTGGTTACAGCCGTAACAGTCATTGCGCTAGGAATACGTGCGGGTTCACTGGTGGGACTTGCTGTCCCCATTACAGGCATTATGACGTTAGTCGTTTTACGTGTGCTTGGTGTTGAGCTTAATGAGGTTAGTATCGCCTCGTTTATCATTGCACTTGGGATCTTGGTTGATAACCCGATGGTGATTGTTGAGGATATCTCAAAACGTATTAATCAAGGTGAGTCTGGGAAATCAGCAGCCTTACACGCCGGAAAGACACTGGGTACGCCAATGCTGATTGCTAGCCTAACGGTTATCCTGGCATTCGCCCCACCTATGTTCACCGATAATATCACTGCGATTTATATGCAGACGCTAACCATCGTCATTGGCGTAATGCTGATCATTTCCTGGTTTGTTGCCATTATGCTGGTGCCGATTTTGGCGCAGTGGTCTATCAGGAAAGGGAAAAAAACATCTGAGCAAAGTAAGCTCTCGCGCTTAATGTTGATCATGTCTCGCTTTTGGGACAAAGTCATCAGCTGGCCAAAAGCATTTTTAGCAGGTGCGACAGCAAGCCTGATCCTATCGTTATTTTTATCTGCGACTATTCCAGAGGCATTCTTTCCACCGTCTGAGCGCTCACAAATGCAAATATCCCTTGAGCTCCCAGCGGGCACGCCTGCAAACCGCACAGCTGAAGTCGCACAAGAAATGACGCGATGGCTTGCAGAGGAACAACGTTTTCCGCAGATTACAGGCGCTACTGCGTATGTTAGTGAAGGAGGACCACGCTTTATCCTGGGCCTGAATCCGCCAGATCCGGCTCCGCATACCGCTTACTTTGTTGTCAATCTTAGTAAAGAAACCAATGTTGCGGCCTTTGTAAGCCAACTTAGGGCTGAGATGCCCCCCGTTTTCCCCTATGCCAAGCTCGGGATCAACCCGTTTTTCATGGGCTCCACGCCTCCAGGCGAAGCAGCCATTAGAATCATCGGCAACAACCATAGTGATTTATTACAGGCTGCTGCAACGATTCAAGAGGCGCTTAGCAACGTACATGGGACGATTAACATCAAACAGGACTGGGAACAACCTATCCCCAGCTTAGTGGTAAATGTAGACCAAGCCGCAGCAAGCTATGCCGGAGTCACACGAGAAGACATTTTTTCCGCTCTTAGGAAAAATACTCTCGGAGAGAGTGCATCTGAGCTTCGGGAAGGAGAGTTCTTGCTGCCTATTATGCTGGCAATGCCAACAGATAACGCGACACTGTCGCAATTAAATAATATTCAGATTTTCTCACAATCTTCTGATAAAACCGTTTATTTATCAGAAATTGCTCGCGTTGATACAGAGTTTCATCCGTCGATTGTGAAAAAGAGAAACTTACGGCCAACCCTGACAGTGACAGCGCTTAATCCGGCGATGACCTCTAAAGAGTTGGTTTCCAACATCGCAGAAACGTTGGAGCAAGTTCGCAATACTGACAAAGTGCAAATCGAGTTTGGTGGAGAGATTGAAGAGAGCGAGGTCACCGCAGAAGCTATTTTTGCTTTCCTACCACTTTGTGTACTAATGATGATCATTTTGTTCATCCACAAGTACAACTCGTTTCGTAAGGTGGCGATCATCGTACTAAGTATCCCCTTCTGTGCCATTGGGTTACTTTTAGCACTGATCATTTTCAGGCTGCCTTTCGATTTTATGGCGAATTTAGCGATATTCGCCCTAATAGGCATTATTGTGTCGAATGCTATGCTAATTATCGAACAAATTGATATCGAGAAAGACGCAGGAAAATCTGAGCTTGAATCACTCAAATCGGCTTTAATGCAACGGTTTCGCCCTATTATGTTGACACAAATAACCACTATTTTAGGGCTGCTTCCTTTGCTTATCGCCAATGATCCGCTATGGCGCTCGTTTAACGTTGTGATAATGGGTGGCCTCATTTCAGGCACCATTGCATCCTTTATCGTTGTGCCAAGCTTATATGTTTTGTTCTTCACAAAAAAAGCAGCAAGGGCGATCTAAATGAATGATTTATTACTCTATATCAGTGTCTTTGTGGGGGCGGCGATTCCGGTGCTCGAAGTTTGGATTGCCGTCCCATTGGGTGTTATTGCTGGGTTACCATGGTTTCCCGCTGCACTTGCAGGCTTTTTCGGAAATTTGCTTTCGCTGTTACCCATAATTTATGCCAGTGAAAAAGTTAAGTTATTTATGCAGCGCTGGCGAAATAAACCCGAAACTGAGCAAGCTGCCCCCGACATAACGGATCGTAAACATGTAATTATGGAAAAATTTGGTGTTCCAGGCCTAGCTTTTCTGGGGCCATTTTTGATTGGTATCCATGCCGCTGGGGCATTCGCAATTGCCATGGGGGCTAGTAGAAAGGTTGTTATGTTTTGGTTTACCTTATCACTGCTGGTCTGTTCGTTACTATTTGGATTTTTGGCGTCATTGGGGATCACTCAGATAGGAGAAGAAAAACAGCTTCCCTTTATGTGATGGCACAAAACAGAAGCTTTTCCGGTAGCCAGCCACAAGGCTGGTTACCATTACTTACAAGTTACCAATACTCTTAATCGGTAACTTCACTCCACGCCAAATTCAGGCTCATCCCCATACCTATCTCAACTATCTCAGCTACACTATTAACTTAGGCTAGTACAAGCTGTTAAATCGAAACGAACACACATATCACGAACAAACTCTTCACTGAAGTATGGATATAAATGATGTTTCATAAAAATGAGAGTGCTTTGACCGCCATAATTCAGTTGAGTAAGCTTGAACTTAGTAGTGATTATTTAAACAAAAAATTTAACGATCATCGGTTATATACAGCTGCGATTTTATTGATACTCATTCCTCTTGGGCTTGCAGAGGGTATTTTTGACTACAAATCGCATCCTGAAATAAAGAGCGAGTTATTTCAGCTGAGACTTCACTTTCTTCTATTAATGATACCTGCCTGGATTATTTTAAAATCAAGCAGTTTGAAATTAGCTACGGCAACAATTTTAATAACGCTGGTTTTTTCTGCGTATCTCGGCATAAAAATAATAGAGAACACTGGCGAAGACTTAGTGACAACAGTGAGTAATGTTGCACTCTATCCCTTTTTTATCTTTTTTGTTCTCATCGGCTTTTCTATCTACATTCAGATTTTTTTTCTTACTGTTGCATTTTCCTTTGTTGTTCTATCCGAAAACCATGGCGTACTGGATGAGTTGATACAAAACGTTTATTTTCAGATCTCAGTGCAATCGAGCGTTTCAGCATTATTTATTATGCTCGTTTTTTCATGGAGTTATTATCATCGTTACAACCTTCAACTCGCCTTAGAGAAATCCTCTCAGACAGATCCATTAACAGGTGTTGCAAACCGGCGTTACTTTGATAGCAAACTTAAATCAGAAGCAAGCCGAAGTGCTCGCTCAAGCAGTGATTGCGCCCTTATCTTACTTGATATAGACCATTTTAAACGCATCAATGATACTTTCGGCCATCCTACAGGAGATCGCGTTATTTGTGCGCTCGCGGACTTATGCGTAAACCAATCAAGAGAAATTGACCTAGTTGCCAGGCTTGGTGGAGAAGAATTCGCCGTTATTTTACCGGACACCAACATAACTGATGCGAAAAATCTTGCAGAGCGGATTCGAAAGCACGTCGAGGATATATCTGTGACTGGTGATGCCGGAGAAATTGTAAAGTGGACTATCAGCTTGGGGGTATCATCCTTGCCAGAAAGTAGAAGCAGTAGGTATACAACTGAAATTGTTATGGAGATGTTTATCAAGAAAGCAGATAACGCACTTTATGAGGCAAAGAGAAAAGGGCGGAATCAAACTGTATTGTCGCAATAAAATGTGTTTTAAAAAATTTCCTTTTTTATTCAATTAAATGCCAAGCCAAACAGAGCAACGGATGGGATTTCGCTCAGCTCAAGTAAAGAGCTTTGCCTTGAGTAGCTATCATAGTCCAGGATAATAAGCTTCTCAATTGCTATATTGTTAAAACAGTTATGTTACATGTTACGATAATCTAATCTCCTTATAAACTCGCTCAGCCCAATGTTTAATTGACTCATTTTCAAGGAATCCTTTATTTTCAGATGATGATTTTGGATGAGGCACACGCTTATATCTATCACTAAAGAGCTTTTTGATTAGCGTTGTAGGCCATGCCAGTGATTTTTTTAATAACCTGATTTCCAACTCTCGAAGAGTGCGTTCCCAATCAAATTGGACATGCGGCTTCAACAGGAGTGTCGATAGTCTGTTCTTATTATCGGAAGTATCCACTTCTATCAATGCGTACTCTTGACCATCCTTTTCAATTCGATGAAAAGCCAGACAACGTGGGTTACCATCTACAAGCAAGTGTTTGGAGTAACCATCAATAGTGGGGAGCTTTCGGATTTCCCTGTGGATGTGGCGGTAACCCGACATGCCAACCAATTGCAGCACCATAGCGTTAAAGGCTTCAAATTTATCCGCATAGAGATGTGCGTCGTCGCTCTTGTCTTCCATGCCATCATAATCTGCTGAAGGTAATGTACCGTGAGTACTGGCCTCATCCGTACTTACTTCAAAGCCAGTATTTTCTGGAGAGTCTGACGAGTCGCCCTCCTGGCCCAAACAGCCAGTCTGTCCTTTTCCCTTACCTATGCGAGTTGTCCGAATGGGATTAGCAAACTCAAATGCGACGGCTGGCGTTTCAATCCGGATTTCTGTTTGATCAGTATCTGGCTCTTGTTCGTCATCAATTTCCAATTCCGGGCCGGATTGCGGGCCGGGCCGAACAGCATACCCCTGGCCTGCTCGCCTCTCAGCGAATCGGGGATCGACAAAATCGACATAGGCGGGACAATCACAGGTTAGATTAGAAACACCATAAATCTCATACACAAAAAACGCTTTTCGTTCCTGATCGTAATGACCACGAAGTGTCAGCTCAACACCTGCGAGCGGTGGTGGTTCAAATTGAAAACGCCACAGACGGTACTTGTCTGTGTCATAACCGTTTTGAAGTTGGTAGCGGGCAACACTTTCAAAAGACAGCTTAGCTTCCTCATCCAGCAATATCCAGGCTAACAACCGTCTTAATGCATAGTCACCTCTGACGTACAGCGGCAGAGTGCAGGTTGGCAGAATATTGACGAGCGCCTTGCTCAACTTATCTAAGCGCTGGACATCAAACTCCTGAGAGAGTCCGTTGGGGATCAAAGCTAAACGCGTTATATAGGCGTGGTGGAAGAACAGCACTCGCGCTAATTCGAGCTGAGGAAGATAATACTGCGTTCCACCAAATTCAAAATTAAAGCACCATTGCTGTCCATCATCCTGCCGATTTACCACCGGAATTGGACAGGCTTCGATAGGTTCAGTACGCCAATGACGAGTATTTTCTATCACAATACGGGACTGGAATCCGGCAGGGCGTGGTTGTTCGCTTGCATTGACCACCCTGCGTCTTGCTAAGACCGGAATTTGAGAGACACCAAAATATTGTTTCTTTTGGCCTGGTGCCAGTTTGACATTAATGTGCCAATCAGGGCCATCATGGCGGCGAAATAAAGAGCCAATCTCCCGGATAACACTGTTATTTTCTATACCTTTGAACTTCATGTTCCGTATCCACTAAATTTTCCAAATACTGCCTGGCAGGCTCCATCATTCGTTCTTCACTCAATCCGGCGTTTCGCAACAATCGCCACCTTGGCGGCGACTCAAAGAGAACCCGTAAATCGTCATAGGCATTTTGCAAGCGTCGGATCTGGTACTGGGGAACGCTTTCCGAATTAGCCACCAAAAATGCCGATGTACATGGCATTTGATGGAGGTTTTTCTCAAGGGTTGAGAGATTGCCAAGCAACTTAAGGTAGTAGGTTCTTGAGCGCCTGGGCCCTTGTATATTTGCATTCAAAAACGTAGCCAGTTGTCGAAGTGCTTGCAGATATTCCCGATCCCGTTTGTCCCAATCAATACGTGGTACGTTATGGTTTGCCTTGTCTTGTGCATAACGATGGTTAACGTCCAACAGCCAGTCGCGATGATTCCGATAGAGCCTGGCATACAAATCCGGTGATTTTTTTCTGGCTTGAAGGGGTTGACGAGATGACAACAATTCGAGCCAAGCTTCCTGATCTGGCGTTTGACTGCTCGACTGTTGCATCACAACCTTAACTTGTTGTGGCGTTTTACGTGTTGGTTTCCGGCTAACTTCATCAAGCACATCGTCTATCTGCCAGTGGTTATCCAGCAATGCCTGATGAACAACAATATGCTGAAGATAATTGAAACTTTTTCGATGCTTGCGGAAGATTGCTTTCAGCCAGTCTGAGTCATCAATATCGGAACTGGGAGGCATCAGACGGTTTCGGATTAACCAAGCGGCAGGCCACACCTTTAATACCTTATTTTTTATCACTGAGTGGTCAATTTGGGCTTTTCCCCGATAAAAACCCAGTCGATAAGCAAGGCTGCGATAATACTCTGTCCATTGCTCAAAACTGGGGGACGCTTGCGCCGGCCGAACTAACAACCATCGCACCTGAGTGGTTATCCAATCAGATACTCCCATTCCCTTTTGCTGTTTAGTCTCATGACAGTGTTCAGGTGCAGCAGCGATAAAGCGATGACGTTCAATCAGGGGGCGAGCAATCCGCGTATCCATCAACACACCGTGTTCGGGGCACGATTCCACCCCGGCAACCTGCCATTCTCGTCGCCAAAAATACTCACAAAATTGTTCACGTTGAGCGGCTATGCAACCGGGGCAGTACCTGACAAAACGCGGGGATTTAATGCGAGAGGCGGAAACTCCTAATGCCAGATGAGCGGCACCCTGAGAACCCTGGTACAACCAATTCATGCACTGAAGCCGTCGAGCCTCTGGAACAAAAGGTGCGTAAAGCGGAAATAAAGTATGGCTGTAGATCAATTTTTCGGGTGTGAACTCCTCTGGAAGCCAGCGAGAGAGCGTTGCAATATGGTTAGGTAAGTCTATCGTTGCGATAATACTGCGAGATTCGAAGACCTCATCCAACAGTTGCTTTGGGCTGGTCAGCCCTTGCCGGACACCCGCTCTTGCCACGGCGCTATACATCAACTCCTCTGTGTAAGGTATAGGAAAATTCAACACGGCCATCACCCAAAGGAATTAACCCAGTCTTGGGCATCAAAAAGCAAGCCGTTGCAGCCAAGTGATTCCTGGAAGATTTCCTCATTGGCGGACTGAGAGAATAGAAAGCGCAAGTCTTCTGAATCCAGGGTATGCCAGTCAGCTTTCTTCATCGCCTTAAGTTTGGGGGTGGATGACGCTGGCTTTTCTATCTCTGCACTCTGATACCAAGAGAGGATCAGCGGCATAAGATCCTTCATCACAAGGCCTGGATGATCCTCAAAAGCTCTGTTGATCAGAGGTTCAAGCAGCTCAGAGGCATACCCCATATCAACCAGCATATTATGCAAACGAACAGCTTGTTCATTACCCCCATACTTGACTACGGTATCAATGCTTTCCTGGTTGGAACGCAGCAGGTGGCTCAGTTCCAGTATTTTTCTATCCACGTCGGGGATAGTCAGATCTGAGTAACGCGCAATTTTTGTCACATCACCCGACCGTAACGCATCAATCATGGGGTGGATAGGTTTTAGCTCATCCTGGTAGACCTTTCGCATCAAGGCGGGGGTAATGCGCTCAATGCCGGTGACAACAGCCCGGATCTGTGACAAAACAAACAACTTGATGACGACATCCATAATGCCTTGTGAAAGCTCGTACCAAGTATATCTAATCTCATCGGTCACTTCAGGGGATGCTTTAGTCAGCCATTGATACTTCCACAAACGGCCAGTGAAGGCTCCCCACTCGGTACGGGATACCTCCTGCTCGCCTGATGGTTTGCTTAAAGGCTCCCATAGTATTGAACCAAAACCTGCACCACGACGAGCGGACCGCAGATCCAGTTCAAAGACAGATCTGGCCTTTGGTGTCCCCACCATGACAACCGGGACCGAAATTTCATTAACCAGTGTGACAAAGAAATTGAGCATGCGCTCGGCACCACCTGAATTCTTAACACTCAGATGCTGGATTTCATCAATCACTAACAGTCCAATTGCGTGGGTGTTGGCAATGTGTGCCATTACCGCAATCAAGGTTTCTACGCTATGTCGTTTTTCCACGTAGCGACGTACGTAATTCGTGGCGAGTACCGCGTCAATTTCCCGAAAGAAGTTATGACACAGGCTTTTCAACGAACCGTCATGCGGGCAGTCAATTTTAAGGAAAACGATCTGTGTGAAGTTGTAGGCTTCGTGATATATCAACTGGGGATAGGTTGCCAGAATACGGTTCAATGAGCTTGTCTTGCCTGAACCAGAACAACCGATGAAAGCCAGACTCTTAGCGGTGGATTCCACATGCTCGAACCGGAAAACAGCCAAATCCCCCTGCATGACACGCTCATAACCATTCTGGATGTGGGCATTCAGTTCGCCTGTCGCCAGATTTCTGCCAACATACCCTTGTCGAAGCATGACTGATAATTTTGACTCCAGTTCAATGTGACGGGATAGCGGCTGGAAAAAATTATCAAGTAATTGAGATATGACATGAATACGGGTCTGGCCATCAAGATAAACGTCGGTTGGGCGAAACGTAATTTGACCCGATAACCCGTCCTTTAGCTGACGCCGGTCCAGAATCGGCGGCAAAGCTTCAATGAGCGGGTTTCCTTGGTACTGACTTATCCCGGTATCATTATAAATTGCCTGCACCATGCCTTTGGGTAGCGTCATTCATCATCTCCAAACAGGTCATCCAGAAAATCTGGGAAAGCCCCATCTTCGGGCTGATCAGTCAAATACCTGACATCTGCTTTGGGTTTCGGCTCAGTAGCCTTGTTATCCGCTCGACGTTTCTGGCGTTCCTGCTCACGGGCTTCCCGTCGGTTTTGATTGATGCCAACCAAAGTTTCTGTTTTTGATTCACCAAAGTAGGAAGGACGTAGCTTTTCCGCGTTTTGGATGGTTTCCTGAATCACATTTTCCAGCGATCTTTTGCTTTCCCTCTCTTTCAATTTAGCTGCTGCTGTTGATTTTCGTTGTTGCTGCTGGCTGTCCCATAACTCCCACATCGACCGGCCCCTAAATTCCCTTGAGCGGTCTGTTAGCGAGCACTCCCAATAATCTGATTTTGTTGCATCTGGGAAGACATAAATGATGTCGGTTACCGCGGGGTCATACGCCGCCATAAAGGGGCCAGGTCGCTGTTGCCCGGTTCTATGGAGCCAGCCAGACGCCAGCAGCTCCCTACAGGTATAAAAGGCACCGAAGCATTGAATACCGTAATCGGAAAGCGTTACTTTTTGACGAGGCAACAATGCCAGCTTCAGCGCCGACTCCGATGTGTTACGTAGCCGTCCGCTACGATTTTGAATACCCCATTGCCAGATATTAATTGGTACAGGTGCGAGTGTATCCGGCATATCCGGATCGCGGTCATACTTGACCAATACCGAACTCTGGTTGCGATGCAGGATAGAGCCGATAATTATTTTAGTGAATTCGTCCAATGTAAGTGTTGCATCCAACCGATAATCTTTCCCGCCGCGCTTTTTGATGGTGGTTCCAGCAACCACTCCTGGTGCAAACGGCTTGAAGTCTGCTTGAATAGTGCGAAAATGCCGCTCAACGATACCCTTCGCATCCCCACGATAAGGTGGTGTATTTTCAATCCGAACACCAAAGGCCTGCTCCAGATATTCAATTTGATGGCCCAGCAACTCACCGCGATCAGCCAAAATGGCGTCCGGCAGTCCAATCGACGGCCAATCCTCTGGCTCGATGTCATAACCGAAAGACTGACATATCTGAGATTTATCGATCATGGCGTTGACCAGTGCCAACATAGCCGTCACATAGGAGGGGTTTTCAAATCCCACATAGAAACCAGCAATCAATCTGCTATAGACATCGACAACCACGTACAAAGTTGGTCGGCCAATAATCTTTTGTCTGTCAGCGGAAAGCAGATAGATATCGGCAATAGTCGCGTCGATCTCGTACCGTGCACCAGGACCGTGAACCCCAGTTGTGGCTGTTCCTTGTAACGGTCTGATGTCCTTTTGATATTCAATTTTATTGGCTCTCAGCCGGATACGTTCAGGCCGGACATATTCCCGCTCGTAGAAATAACGTAGTTGAGCAACTGTCGGGAAGTTCTCTTTCGGTACATCGGGATGAGCCGTTTCAAACATGTCCTCGAAGCGTCGATGAGCATAGGGTAGAGAATGATTCTTCTCCGTCAGATAGTGGCGATCAAGCACAATGCGAAACATGCGTTCAACGCCAGTATCTACAATGGCGCCGGTACCCGGTGCTATACTTCTCGGACGCCCTAATTTTTTTCCTGAAGCTGTGCGTTTTTTTCCTCGCCCGCCTGATTTATCGTAGTCCGGCAAAAGCGCGTTCGGTATGCAACCTCGCTGCCAATATTGGCGAAGATAAGCATATAGTGTTTTTTTAGCTGTTCCAGATTCATTCACAACCTGCTGAACCAGTGCGCCTCGACCACTGCGATAATAGATATCCGGTTGGTGTATTAAAGGCTCAATAACGGCCATACGCTTGTCCCGAATTTGCTGTGCTACTGAGCCGTGTTCCGGGAGCTGAGCGGCAAGATGGGAATAGGGGTCATCAATTTTTTTTAACGTCTCAGAAAGAATGAAGTCTTCCACTTCTGCCAGGGAAACCCGTTCAGGGAAAGCTTTGTCGGAATCAACATTAATCCATGTATATCGAATGTCTGAGACATCAAGAATTCGATACCGAGCCTCTTCGAATGCCACAACATCATTGATTCGCAACATAATAATTCCTCAATGAATCAATGTCTGAAGATGCTTGTAATTCCCCTACAGCCAGCGTTGACCAAGGCTTTCTGATATCGAATAAGAAAACCCTCAAGGCTAACAGCGAACGTATCTTTTGCAGGGACTCGCCTGGAGAGAGTGAATAGGCTTGATCGAGCATCATCGAAACTTGAGAAATCAGTAAAGTCGGATGATTAATAAAGAAGCCCAAGTAAAGGGAAGCCATATTCAGAGTATCTTCGATCCCATCCAGAACCAATTGCGCTGGATACAGCCAGGCAATATTTTTGGTGACGGTCTTGGGAATTTGTTTTTCTGTCAGCAAATACCATGGAACTTCCTTTAACGCCCAATAACGCCGTTCAAGCTCCAGTTTTTCGATGGTTCTAGAATTAGAAAGATCTGAAGAGGTTTTTACCTGAATAGCCATTCTGGGAAGCTCAGGCTTATTAGTGTCCACTAGAAAATCCGTGGACATGACTTGAATTTGTCCTCGTACTTCGGGATGACGGATACGCGCTTGCGCTGCAAGCTCAATGGTATCCTCTAATCGGAGAGGGTATTGCTCCCGGATATCAGTGACAGATGGATTCCAATCAAACAGAAAGAACGCCGCCAGCTCTAGGTCTGACAACAGATGGTGGGTTCGTTGAGTCTGGAATCCCCAGATGCGGTGAGATCGTCCAGCAGAAGGCAGGTCTCTGACGGTCAACCAGGGTTGGTAGTCTTTTCCTGACCCCTTTCCGCGACCTTGTTTAACCCATTTAAGTGAACGAGAGTCAAGGGATAAGCTGGTCAAGCTCCGTACCTCCGACATTGCACATAAAGTATACGGAGCTAAGTTACCAGCTTTATTTGCAAGTTACCAACTATATTTAAAAGTAACCTACTTTATTTAAATCCCACAACTGTCGAGCAAATTATTCAAAGCCACAAAGGGCTATCAGAATGGCGACATCATTTGTTGATGGCGCAACGTAAACAGACTAATCGACAGTTGTTTTTAGAAACCGTGGATAAAAATCCACAAGCGACGCGTAATGAGCTGAAAAACTCGACGAGTTGCTATATGTGGTTGTACAAAAATGATAAGGACTGGTTATACGCCAGGTTACCTGAAGCTCGGCGGGAACGATATTATCCTGCGGTTAATTGGACTGTACGAGATAGTATTTTGGCTTTCAAAATGGCGAACATGGTCAAGCCTGCTGACTCTGTGTCAGCTATAGATCGGCAGTTTGGGGGACATGGATGGCTAACTCATCAGGCAGATAAGTTGCCGCTGACGGTCGAGGCCGCTCTTAATAAAATCAAGTTATTCAAAGGCGGTTGTTAGCATGCTGACTCCGTCGATGGTCCAATAGTCGCTTTGAGAGAAGAACGAATCGCAGCACTTAGCTGCCGGGCTATCCAAATAGAAAAATGAAGAGGATCTGTTATGAATATACTGTTTTTGTGTACTGCAAATCTGAATCGTAGCAGGGGTCGTCTCAGAAAACGGAAAATAAAGCACGCTAAGCGTGCGTGGAGGCTGGCACCCAGCGGTACAGCGTCGGAATGGACACGCCGAGGTTCTTGGCCACGTCCTTGGGCGGCACCCCGCTGGCCAGCAGCTTCTTGGCCGACTCGATCTTGCTGTCGGTCATCTTCGGCTTGCGGCCGCCTTTGCGGCCGAGCTGCTTGGCGACTTCCAGCCCGGCGCGGGTGCGCTCGACGGTCAGCTCGCGCTCCATTTCGGCAAGGCTCGCCATGACGTGGAAGAAGAACCGCCCGGATGGTGTGCCGGTGTCGATGGAGTCGGTGAGGCTCCTGAACTGGACACCGTGCTTGTGCAGATCGCCGACCAGATCGACCAGTTGCTTGACCGACCGGCCCAGCCGGTCGAGCTTCCAGACGACCAAAGTATCGCCTTCGCGCAGCATTTCGAGCGTCTTGGCCAAGCCAGGCCGGTCTGCCCGCGTGCCACTCACCTTGTCCTCGAAGACCTTTTTACATCCGGCCTTGCTCAAGGCTTCGCGTTGCAGCTCCAGGTTCTGATCCTGCGTCGAGACGCGCGCATAGCCAATCAACATGGCTTGTCTCGCGCCCGGTCGATGCGTTCCTGCATCGCCTGCATCACTTCTTCGTGGGTGTACGATCTGGCGTTGGCGTCGGTGGCTTGCCGCAGGGCTTCCTCAACCTCGCGCGTCATCCGCTCGTAATCCTCCGGCCACAGCGCTTGCTCCATGCGCAGCGACGCCTGACCCAGCAGGTGCAGCAGGCTGAACAGCCGCATGTCGTTGGTGGCGACGATGCGCTCCCGAATCTGCTCCTGAATAGCTTCGCTAGCCCGATGCGCTTGTGGTGTGGCAGTCCCCTCGTAGTCAGCGGGGAATTCCGCTTCCTCGGCAATCCTTGCCCAGGCGCTGGCCAGCGCCTCGATGGTTGACGTGCTCATTTCCGCCGCTCCTGTGCTCTTTGGCGAATCAACCGGCCAAGGGGCCTCGACGCGAAAACCAGCAGCATCACGCCTATCGGATACCAGGTCGAGAAGACCACCAAGGCATCGAAGGCTGGCCGTCCGGTGTTGGTAGGCAGTACGGCGGTCACAGCCATCAACCCGCCGACCGTCCAGATGATGCGCCACACGTAGGGCATCACGCGGGGCACGTAGCCGTCATCGAAAGCGGTCTGGTAGTAGCGGCGCAGGCCGCGCTCGGCAAGCGCCTGGCGCTGCCGCTCCGACAGCGCATCCGTCCGGCCATACCAGCGCCGGAATGGTGGACAGCGCAGCAGCAAAGGGGTGAAGAGGATCATCACCGCCACGATCGCGACACCCCACGCCATGACGGCGCCGGCATCGGGCCGCTTGGCGTTCTCGATCACGGGCGCGAAGACGCCCGGAGCACCGATCATCCAGAACAGCGCAATGTGCTGATGGAAGGAGAGCTTCATTTGCTCATCCACTTGCGCAGCAGGCGCTTTTTCAGGGAGGCGCGTTCTTGCGGGTTGCGTCCCTTGTGATTGGCGATGCGATCCGCCGTGGCGGCCTGGCGCTTGACGGGCCAGTAGGAGCGGCCATCCTTGCCCATCGACCAGACGCTGCTGGCCTGGTTTTCCAGCAGGGGCAGATGGGCGCTCAGGGCTTCGGGCGACGCGCTGGTCAGCGCCGTGCGCTCACGGGTGCGCCAGCGCTGATGCCAGAGCTTCTTGTCCTCGCGCTCGCTGCCGCAGGTCGTGTGCCCGACGATGGGTGTTTTGCGGCGGCTGCGGCTCATAACGTAGTGGTCTCCAAGAACATTCAGGACTGATCCCAGGCGTCGATGGTCAAGACCTGATCGGCAGGACAGGCGGCTACGCGGTCGGGAACTGGATGGTGTTCAGTCTCATGCCGACCCCATTCGATTGATCGCGTCGCTTGCGGCACGCTGCGACGCAAGGAGGTTTGCGACCTGGTTTAGCAGCCGTGTCCGCTGCATGTCTGTTACCTATCTCCCCGACCGCTCATTGGACCAACTCCAGAGATTGGGCTCTATCGCTCAGCCAATACGAAACCGGCATTGGCTGATGCCACAACCGAGACGAACACAAATGGCTCGGTACCTGTATTTCGCGCCCCGTGCACTTGGCCCGGTCTTGCCACGGCTATCTCACCTTCCCTGAGGGCACGAACAATCCCATTGCCCTGAAAGTAATCAGCCATTCCCGACAAAACAATCCACGTGTCTTGGCCGTGAGGATGAATGTGAGCCGCAATTTCCTGCCCGGGATGGACATGCCAAACCACGATAATTGAGTCTCGGGTTTCAAGCACAACGGAACGAATAGGCTCGCCTTCGGACGGCTGAACATACTCGGCTACAGAAAATATTCTCGATTCAACAGTCATCGGAGATCCCTCTTTCACAGTGCCCCCAGACAGGCTGGATATGAGTTCTAACTCGAATTTGAACGGGAGGCTGGTCGTGCGGTCGTGCAGTTGCCGATGAGCGTGTCGGCTGCTGCCTCCTTGCCCACCAGCGAACTCACGTCCGTTACGGTCTTCATCGTCGGCATCCTGACGCACGGCGGGCAATTGCTGGAGCAACGCCGGCAGCCATTCCTGTACCGTCTCCCACACCACATCGAGGTTGATGTCGAAATAGCCGTGAGCCATGCGATTACGCATATTGCGCATGCTGCGCCACGGCACGTCGGCATGCGCCTGGGTGAACTCGACGTAGCCATCCATCACCTTTGTGGCCGCCTCGCCGATGACGATCAGGCTCATGATGACGGCCTGCTGGGTGCGCTTGTCGGCCAAGAAGTCGTCCTTGGCCATCCCTTCCACGAAGCTGCGCGCATCGGTTGCGGCCTGCTGAATGTGGTCGAGGTAATCGGGCAGGCGGTTCTCGCTCATATCGGTTGCGCCTCCGCGAGCACCTTGGCCCGGAACTTCGGCGGCAGGTCGCCGGGAGTCAGCAGATCGACGTCAACGCCGAGCAGCGATTTCAGTTCTTCTTCCAAATCGCCCAAGTCCAACAACGTGGCACCGGGCAGCGCATCGACCAACAGGTCGAGGTCGCTGCCATCCCGGTCGGTGCCATGCAGCACCGAGCCGAAGACGCGCGGGTTCGCGGCGCGAAAGCGGCCTACCGCTTCACGCACTGCGCTTCGCTTCATGTCAAGCACAACAGACGGTCGCATGCGCATCCTTTCTTATCGAAACTCGTTGAGATGATATGCAATCAAGAATAGAATTTCAAGAACTATTTTCGAGAATCGCAATGCCTTGATTCCCGTGCCGCGCCGGTTGCCTTGGCGGGCTTGTCACAAACCTACGTTTTCAAGAAGAAGGAAACCGCATGCCCCGCCGTTCGATCCTCTCCGCCGCCGAGCGCGAAAGCCTGCTGGCGTTGCCGGACACCAAGGATGAGTTGATCCGTCACTACACGTTCAGCGAAAGCGACCTCTCCATCATCCGGCAGCGGCGCGGCCCGGCCAATCGGCTGGGCTTCGCGGTGCAGCTCTGCTACCTGCGCTTTCCCGGCGTCATCCTTGGCGCTGATGAGCCACCGTTCCCGCCATTGCTGAGACTGGTCGCCAACCAGCTCAAGGTCGGCATCGAAAGCTGGGACGAGTACGGGCAGCGTGAGCAGACCCGACGCGAGCACCTGGTCGAGCTGCAAACGGTGTTCGGCTTCCAGCCGTTCACGATTGGCCACTACCGGCAGGCTGTCCAGTTGCTGACCGAGCTGGCCATGCAAACCGACAAGGGCATCGTGCTGGCCAGAGCCTTGATCGAGCACCTGCGGCGGCAGTCGGTCATTGTGCCCGCCCTCAACGCCGTCGAGCGGGCGAGCGCCGAAGCGATTACCCGCGCCAACCGGCGTCTCTACGACGCCTTGGCTGAGCCGCTGACGGACGTGCATCGCCGTCGCCTCGACGATCTGCTCAAGCGCCGCGACAACGGCAAGACGACGTGGCTGGCCTGGCTGCGGCAATCCCCGGTCAAACCGAACTCGCGGCACATGCTGGAACACATCGAACGCCTCAAGGCGTGGCAGGCGCTCGACCTGCCCTCCGGCATCGAGCGGCTGGTTCACCAGAACCGGCTGCTCAAGATCGCCCGCGAGGGCGGCCAGATGACGCCCGCCGACCTGGCGAAGTTCGAGCCGCAGCGGCGTTACGCGACCCTGGTGGCGCTCGCCATCGAGGGCATGGCCACCGTCACCGACGAAATCATCGACCTGCATGACCGCATCCTGGGCAAGCTGTTCAATGCCGCCAAGAACAAGCATCAGCAGCAGTTCCAGGCATCCGGCAAGGCGATCAATGCCAAGGTGCGGCTGTTCGGGCGCATCGGCCAGGCGCTGATCGAGGCCAAGCAAGCGGGCCGCGATCCGTTCGCCGCCATCGAGGCCGTCATGTCCTGGGATGCTTTCGCCGAGAGCGTCACCGAAGCGCAGCGGCTCGCGCAACCCGAGGACTTCGATTTCCTGCACCGCATCGGCGAGAGCTACGCCACGCTGCGCCGCTACGCGCCGGAATTTCTCGACGTGCTCAAGTTGCGGGCCGCGCCCGCCGCCAAGGACGTACTCGACGCCATCGAGGTGCTGCGCAGCATGAACAGCGACAACGCCCGCAAGGTGCCCACCGACGCGCCGACCGAGTTCATCAAGCCGCGCTGGCAGAAGCTGGTGATGACCGACACCGGCATCGACCGGCGCTACTACGAACTGTGCGCGCTGTCGGAGCTGAAGAACGCGCTGCGCTCCGGCGACATCTGGGTGCAAGGCTCGCGCCAGTTCAAGGACTTCGAGGACTACCTGGTGCCGCCCGCGAAATTCGCCAGCCTCAAGCAGGCCAGCGAATTGCCGCTGGCCGTGGCCACCGATTGCGACCAGTACCTGCATGACCGGCTGACGCTGCTGGAAACGCAGCTCGCCACCGTCAACCGCATGGCGCTGGCCAACGAGCTGCCGGACGCCATCATCACGGAGTCGGGCCTGAAGATCACGCCGCTCGATGCGGCGGTGCCCGATACCGCACAGGCCCTGATCGACCAGACGGCGATGATCCTACCGCACGTCAAGATCACCGAATTGCTGCTGGAGGTAGACGAATGGACGGGCTTCACCCGGCACTTCGCCCACCTGAAGTCAGGCGACCTGGCCAAGGACAAAAACCTGTTGCTGACCACGATCCTCGCCGACGCGATCAACCTGGGCCTGACCAAGATGGAGGAATCGTGCCCCGGCACGACCTACGCCAAGCTGGCCTGGCTGCAAGCCTGGCACATCCGCGACGAAACCTACGGGGCGGCACTGGCCGAGCTGGTCAACGCGCAGTTCCGACATCCCTTCGCCGAGCATTGGGGCGACGGCACCACGTCATCGTCGGACGGCCAGAACTTCCGCACCGGCAGCAAGGCCGAGAGCACCGGCCACATCAATCCGAAATACGGCAGCAGCCCAGGGCGGACGTTCTACACCCATATCTCCGACCAGTACGCGCCGTTCCACACCAAGGTCGTGAACGTCGGCGTGCGCGACTCGACCTACGTGCTCGACGGCCTGCTGTATCACGAATCCGACCTGCGGATCGAGGAGCACTACACCGACACGGCAGGGTTCACGGACCACGTCTTCGCGTTGATGCACCTGCTGGGCTTCCGCTTCGCCCCGCGCATTCGTGACCTGGGCGACACCAAGCTCTACATCCCGAAGGGCGATGCCACCTACGAGGCGTTGAAACCGATGATCGGCGGCACGCTCAACATCAAGCACGTCCGCGCCCATTGGGATGAAATCCTGCGGATGGCCACCTCGATCAAGCAGGGCACGGCGACGGCCTCGCTGATGCTCAGGAAGCTTGGCAGCTACCCGCGCCAGAACGGCCTGGCCGTCGCCCTGCGTGAGCTGGGACGCATCGAGCGCACACTGTTCATCCTGGACTGGCTGCAAAGCGTCGAGCTGCGCCGCCGCGTGCATGCCGGGCTGAACAAAGGCGAGGCGCGCAACGCGCTGGCCCGCGCCGTGTTCTTCAACCGCCTGGGGGAAATCCGCGACCGCAGCTTCGAGCAGCAGCGCTACCGGGCCAGCGGCCTCAACCTGGTGACGGCGGCCATCGTGCTATGGAACACGGTCTATCTGGAGCGGGCCGCGAACGCCTTGCGTGGCCACGGTCAAGCCGTCGATGACGGCCTGTTGCAGTACCTGTCGCCGCTCGGCTGGGAGCACATCAACCTGACCGGCGATTACCTCTGGCGCAGCAGCGCCAAGATCGGCGCGGGCAAGTTCAGGCCGCTACGGCCGCTGCAACCGGCTTAGCGTGCTTTATTTTCCGTTTTCTGAGACGACCCCTGGTAGGGCTTCCGGGGCAGGCGCTCCCGGAACAGGTCAAGCTGTGCTCGATTCAATGACCACCGCGCATATTGGCGGCGCTAAAGGGTTGTCTGGTGTGATCCATGTGATATATTTCACCTATTGCATAAGTACGGCCCCGAATCCTCTGTTGTTCTTCCGCCAAGTCGATGAACAGAGATTCGGGGTTTGTCTTTTCTAGGCAGTACGTTACCGCACGATCCCCTCCCTACGCAAACGCATACCACCCCACCTAAAAGTATCCTTTACCAGTGGCTTGGTAGCCGCAAACGGGTATGAAACACCCTCAGAATGTGGATCTCCTCGCCATTCACTCGGTATGGAATGAGGAACGGGTAGGGTTGCAGCACAAGCTCTCTTGTTCCTGGTACGCGGCCAGGACGACCCATAGCGGGCTGAGCTACCAACAGATTGACCAAGCGATACACCTCGAACACAAACTCTTGGGCAACCCTAGGGTTCTCTTTCGCCAGGTAATCGTGGGCATCCTCCAGATTCAGTGCAGCCTTGCGCAGCCATTTAACCTGCATTGATACCCCACCGATTGAACTTCGCCATCATCTCCTTTTCGGGCACGAAGTCACCCGCATTCGCTTCACGCAATGCCGCTTCAACTTCCGCGATCTGCCAGGCTTCACGCGCCAAATAATCCTGGATAGCCTGATTCGCCAACCACGATTTGGTTCTTCCTGTTGATTGGGCCAGTTGCTCCAACTGTTGCTCTACCTCATCCGGTAAGCGAACGGACATAACACTCATACACACCCCACCAAACCACAATGTTTACATGATACTACACCTTTACTGAATGACAGGCACGGACAACAGGCAGCAAAAAGGGCGTCCGATTTAACGTAACGCCCCCTTATGCGCACAGACAGTGTCACGGCTAAGTTGTAATGTCCGATTTGAGCCAGATTCAAATGTCCGGCTAAGGCCCCTCTCTGATGCGATGAAGCCATTTGAGGCGGCAACCGTAGGGAAGATGTACGCTGTCGAACCGTTGTGCTAAAGGATTTTCGCCGTAAATGACTCCGATCATAGAAACAAAAAATTGCGACAGCTTGGATGAGTTTTGGGAATGTATTTCTCCCATTGGGGATTTTTTCACAATACAGGGTAAGCGTTCAAAGTTCATTTATAGAGGCCAAAGCAATAGCGACTGGAAACTAATACCAAAAGTCTATCGCCAAGATGTTATCGATAAGTACAAGGTTGGAATGTGGGAAACTCTAAGTGACCACCCAGGACAAGCAATTTTTGAGTATATCCTTCTATCGTCATTCATGAATTATTGCGATTCAAGAGGGCTCCCCATTCCCTATGACTCGCCAGATTTTCGTCGATATTTTCAGTTTGAAAATATCACTAGATTGTATGGGATCAACAGTCATGGCTGGCCTAATGACCATGCCATTCCACTAATGGCACTTGCTCAGCATCATGGGATTCCAACTCGCCTTCTTGACTGGTCAAGCAATCCTTACGTTGCCTGTTACTTTGCTGCAATATCTGTCATTACTGACAGCAATTATAATGATAAGGATCGGATTGCCGTGTTTGGCTTAAGCAAAAATGGGATTCCGGAATTTTCTGTCAACGCAAGAGAGCCCGGGGAACCGATTCCCCTCCAACATGTGCATGTTCCTGGCAGCACATCAGTAAACCTTGCTGCACAAGAAGGCTCCTTTATCTTGGTTTATAACCATGGCTACAGAGGTCATGGGTTTAGCGTAGATGTCTCGCTCGAAACAAAAATAAAAAATAGTGCAATATTATTAAAAAAAGTTACTCTACCGAAGTTCTTAGCTAGGGAGGGTGCGAATAAGTACCCTCCGCAACGAAAATGAAACTTTTAGTCAATTAAATTCAATCACTTACATAGGCGTTTTTTTGCGTTTGGTGACTTATTCGCACCTTCCCTAAAGATCCTGTACATGAGGAGCACAATATGACTCAGGAAAGCATCCAGACCCGCTACACGCTGGATCCCGCCCTTGCCAGCGCCACCGAACTGGAGCAGGCCATCGCTCGGGCCATCGAGGCCAACAAGCAGGACTTCTTCCCCCTGCTGGAGCGGCTGGTGGAGGTGGGTGACAGCCGGGTCAAGCTCAGCCAGAAGAATCCCCTGCGGGTGCTGGGGGTGGAACTCGACGAGGCTCGCACCGGCGGCACTGCCCGCCTCGGCTACGAATCCAACTTTTCCGAGAGCTGCCTCCTTATCGACGAATACGACCAGCACCAGACCAGCGTGGCCTTCACCCTCGACGGGGATCAGCTCGTCTTCGATCTTGAGCTGCCCATCGAGTGGAACTTCGACAACTGATTGACAGCGGTGCCATTCCCCTGGCGTGTTGTACCCAGCGGCGCCCCTTTCCCCCCTTTCTGGTGTAGGGTTGTCTGCACTGCAACGGATAGACATCCCGAGGATCACCATGGGTGAGCATCAACCTACAGCAATGCCGGTATTGAATGACAGTGAGCGCCTCGGGCTCGAGCGCAAGAGCGCCGGGGATTTCCCCCTCTATCGCCAGGATCCTCACACCCCGTCTGACCGTGGCTGGGCTCTCATCCTGCTGGGGGTCATCCTGGGGTTTGCGGCACTCTCCGCCCCCATCGACTTTTTCAAGACCACCTCAGGGGGCTTTGTGCCCGCCCTCCTGTTCCCTCTCATTCCTCTGGCCGTGCTCGCCATGGTGGCGGGAAAAGGGTGGCGCTCACTGTTTCGAACGCCGACGCGGCGGGATTGTCTCTTGATGCTGGCGATTACCGGCATCAACATACTGGTCTCAATCGCCGTTGCCATGACCATGCAGCACCTGTTCCAGCTGAATGCAAACCCGGTCAACGCCATGCTGGCAGAGGCGTCCAATACGGCGCGCATCCTCTTTTATCTCAAGACGGCGCCCCAGCTCTTCGGCGAGGAGGTGATCTCCATCCTGCCTTTTCTGGCCATCCTCTGGTGTTGTCACCAGAAGCTCGGCCTGACCCGCAAGTCCGCCATCCTCATCGCCTGGCTATCGACTGCCCTTATCTTCGGAGCCCTGCACCTGCCCACTTATGACTGGAATTTTCTGCAATGTTTTCTGGTGATCGGCACGGCCCGCATCGTGCTGCTCAGTGGCTACATCATCACCAAAAACATCTGGGTATCGACCGGCTCACACATCATCAATGACTGGCTGCTGTTTAGCCCTGAAGGATCCCCTCATAAATCACCCAGCGCATAACCATATTGGTGAAGTTGCCGTGTAAGCTCTGCCCCTGCTTCGAGCAGCTCTAACGTTGTAATTTCGTAGTCTGACCTGCGTAGAACTTCCAT
>NZ_VHTC01000033.1:0-31223 GCF_013048685.1 Vibrio sp. A8-1 | reverse complement strand
GTTTACGGGCCGTAAGTAATCGTCATATGCAAATGTCAGATCGTGATGCGCCTGTTAGGGCGCTGCTTGTAAGAAAGCCTTATAGGCGCATATGAAAAACCTCCGGCTATGCCGGAGGATATTTTTTGCTTAGCTGGAAAACAAGTTGCTTGTTGGCTTTGATTACGTTGAATGAGATCAAAACCTTGGTCTTGCAATAACGTTAATACATTATCTTTCCCCACCAAATGAAGTGTCCCCACGACAACGAGATAATGGCCAGATGATGAAGGAAGAAAGTCTGGCGAAATTAGCTTATCTACCCATTGATGATTGCGCTTGATAATCAATGAATCTTCCATCTCAGCTGACATCTTCGTCTGTTTTAAAAGCTGTTCTAGCTTTACGCTATCGCCACTTTGCCAACTTTCGAGCAGACATTCAGTCATGCTGTGTTGGTTTTCCCATTCATCGAGTAGCGCTATCAATAGCTCTTGTCCGTCATTAGGTAAATTCGTTAACACATCGATTTGATATTGTGCGGTCTCTAAAGGAAGCAGCGTTATACCGATTTGCTTGGCTTGACGAATAAAATGTAGGTCAACCCCTTGTTCTGCAGAATAACCCAGCTGATGGAGATGTAAAAACTGCAGTTGTAGCGCGCTACTCCATGGTGGAAGATTGGCCAATCTATCTGTGTTTTGTTTGAGTCGTTGCGCCATATTATCCAACTGACGATATTGTTGTGTGGTCAGTATTTGTTGACTGGTTACGGAAGGGATTGGATAGGTAATAGCCTTCAAATCACTTAGGTCGACTTCAATAATTAAACCATTGCTGGTTGCGAGGCGTTCATACAAAGTGCTCGGCAAGGGGTACATGGATGATTTACCCACATGGATAGACCCAACGATATCAAAAGACAAATTTCCTTTTGTTGCTTGCCAGTAGAGTGGCTCAGCATGAAGGCCTAAGGCGAAAAAAATGGCTAAATAAGAGAGTAATCGAGAATTCAACAAAATAGCGTTCACCTTAAACTTGAGTTAAAGAGATACTCTAGCGTAAATAACATAATCAGAATGACTATAAACTTAAGATCTTAATCACAAATTTACTTTTATTTTTAAGTTGACGATCAGCGATTGCTGCTACGAAAAGTGATCATTATCTCAATAAGTAGGTAGGATTATGACATTGATGTGATTGAGATCGCAGTAATCTCGTCAAAATAGAAGTGTCGATTTTGACGTTAACTTTAACATAATGATAAATAATGATTTTTTATTTTCATAAAACCTAAAATTTGAACGTGATCACTGCTTAGTATGATTAATTTTACGCCGCAAAATAACTCGCGTTATGGTTGGAAGATGAATCATGGCAATCATCGGATAATGCCGTCATCAAGGGAGGAAAAAGAGTTTACTCCTTCCTGTATTTCCAACCGAAAGAAGGTAATTCTATGTTGAACAAGAGTGTAATCGCCATTTCAGTCACCGCAGTATTAGCGGGATGTTCAATGATGGGCACGTCTAATCAAGCGCTAGTCAATTCACTGGCGGGCAATTTGGGTATTCAATATCACGTCGTCACAAACCACGGCGCTAATGACGGCTTGGCTTGTGAAGCTCTCGGTGCAGAATGGGCTTCATGTAATAAGGTTAATATGACGCTTCTTAATCAAGGTGAGGCGATAAAGTCGAAAGACTGGGCTATCTACTTTCACAGTATTCGCTTGATTTTGGATGTGGAGAATGACCAGTTTAAAATTTCTCGCGTGACGGGTGATTTACATAAACTAGAGCCAACAGAGAAATTTGCCGGTTTTGCGGCGGGTGAAGAGGTCGTTTTACCACTCATCGGTGAATATTGGGCGCTGTTTGACACTGATTTTATGCCAGGTGCTTTTGTGGTCGCTCCTAATGCAGAGCCTAGGCTTATTGCATCGCTGAATACCGAAGATATTGCTTCGTTTGTGAGCGGTATTGACGGTAATAATTTAAAACGGACTCCAGAAGACAATAACGTTTTTGCCAACGCGATATCGCGTTTTGAGCAGAATGCCGACCTAGCAAAACAAGAGGTTTCCACTACGTTACTCCCAACCCCAATGCTCGTTGAAGCGGGTCAAGGTGTGGTGGATATTGCGGCAGGTATCGCGTTGCCTAAAGAAGCATTCAATGCCACCCAATACAGCGCAATTCAACATCGCGCAGCCGTGATCGGGATAAATGTTCGTGGTGAGCTTCCTGTCAGCGTTACGGTTGTTCCTACAGGTTTCACTGGTGAATTAGCAAAATCAGGGGCTTATGAGTTGACCATCAAAGGCGACGGTATTGTGATTAAAGCGTTTGACCAGGCGGGTGCTTTTTACGCAGTACAATCTATCTTTGGTCTTATCGACAGCCAACAGCCTGATGCTTTACCACAGCTGTTTATTCAAGATGCTCCTCGTTTTGAGTATCGCGGCGTAATGGTTGATGTCGCGCGTAATTTTCATTCCAAACAAGCCATTTTAGCTACGCTAGACCAAATGGCGGCGTACAAGATGAATAAACTTCATCTTCATTTAACCGATGATGAAGGGTGGCGTCTAGAAATCCCCGGTTTGCCAGAATTGACCGAGGTAGGCGCTAAGCGTTGTTTTGATCTGGAAGAGAAGCATTGCTTGTTGCCTCAGCTAGGCTCTGGACCGACATCGGATAACTTTGGCTCTGGTTATTTCAGTAAAGCCGATTATATCGATATTGTTAAGTACGCCAAAGCGCGCCATATTGAAGTCATTCCTGAAATTGATATGCCAGCGCACGCTCGCGCAGCGGTGGTTTCAATGGAAGCACGTTACGAGCGACTAATGGCACAAGGTAAGCAAATACAAGCGAATGAATACCGTTTGATGGATCCGCAAGATACTTCAAATGTGACCACGGTTCAGTTCTATGATAAACAAAGCTTCATCAATCCTTGTCTTGAATCATCAACGCGCTTTGTCGATAAAGTGATTTCTGAAGTGGCCGCCATGCACATCGAAGCAGGTGCACCGCTAACCACATGGCACTTTGGTGGCGACGAAGCGAAAAACATCAAGCTTGGCGCAGGCTTTCAAGACGTAAACGCTCAAGATAAAGTTGACTGGAAAGGCACGATAGATCTCGCTAAGCAAGATAAGCCATTCGCACAGTCGCCACAATGTCAGATATTGATTGCAGACGGTACCGTGAGTGATTTTGGTCACCTGCCAAGTTTCTTTGCAGAGCAAGTCTCTAAAATTGTCGCTGAGAAAGGCATCCCAAGCTTCCAAGCGTGGCAAGATGGTCTGAAGTACAGTGAAGGTCCAGAAGTTTTCGCCACCACGAATAAACGCGTTAATTTCTGGGACACTCTATATTGGGGCGGCAGCGCATCGGTTTACGAATGGGCCAAACAAGGCTATGACGTGATTGTTTCTAACCCAGATTACGTTTATATGGATATGCCGTATGAAGCCGATCCAAAAGAGCGCGGCTACTATTGGGCTACACGTGCTACCGATACGCGTAAAATGTTCAGTTTCGCACCTGAGAACATGCCACAAAATGCGGAAACTTCACTCGATCGCGACGGGAATGGTTTTACGGGCAAAGGTGAAGTACAAGGCAAACCCTTCTATGGTCTATCGGCACAGCTTTGGTCTGAGACGGTGCGCAATGATGAGCAATATGAGTACATGGTATTCCCTCGCGTATTAGCCGCGGCTGAACGTGCGTGGCACCGAGCTGAGTGGGAAAATGACTACAAAGTAGGGGGTGAGTATTCACAAGACAGCCAACTTGTTAACCAAGCAGCGCTTAACCAAGATTACAACCGCTTTGCCAACGTGCTGGGTCAGCGTGAATTGGCGAAGCTTGAAAAAGCGGGTATCGATTACCGTCTACCAGTACCGGGAGCACGTATCGATAATGGTTATTTAGCCATGAATGTTCAATTTCCAGGTGTGAGCCTGCAATATTCATTGGATGGACAGCAATGGTCTGATTTTGATGCTAGCAATCCTCCTCAAGTGAGTGGTGAAGTCGCGCTTCGTTCGACGTCGGCAAGCGGAATGCGATTCAGTCGGGTTACTGTCATAAACGAATGATATACGCTCAAGCCTCTCTATCGAGAGGCTTTTTTAATCTTCTGAGTGTTTAGCCATCAATCATGATAGCGTACTTTGCTAAAACGAAGGCGGTTAGCATTGGTTACGACAGTAATTGAAGATAAAGCCATTGCGGCACCAGCCACGACCGGACTGAGTAAAAAACCAAATGCCGGATAGAGTATTCCAGCCGCAATTGGGATACCGAGCGTATTATAAATGAAAGCACCAAATAGATTTTGTTGCATATTCCTTAAGGTCGCTTTAGACAGGTCGATGGCATTGACGACGGCTAACGGTGAAGAGTTCAGTAATGTCATTTGTGCGCTTTCTATCGCCACATCACTGCCGCTGCCCATTGCGATACCAATATTTGCCTGTGCCAGAGCAGGTGCATCATTGATGCCATCTCCAACCATCGCTACGTGCCGGCCTTGATGCTGTAACTGCTCAATATGCTGCGCCTTTTGTTCAGGTAGGACTTGGGCAATGACTTGATCGATACCTAGTTGCTTGGCGATTGACTCGGCAACACTGTACTGATCGCCAGTCAGCATTACCGTATGAATCCCCATTTGTTGTAGTGCTTTAACGGCTTTGGCTGCGCTGGCTTTGATAGGGTCAGCAATGGCTATCATCCCAATCAACTGCTGGTGTCGAGCGATAGCGACGGGAGTCCATGCCTGATCCGCAAAATATTGAATGGTACTTTGCGCAACACTGAGATCGATAGCGAGCTCTTGCATGTAGCTTAATGAGCCTAAATGTACCTTATCACCTTGATAAGACGCTTGAACGCCTTTACCACGCTGATTCTCAAACTGTTCAATATTTGCGGCCGTTCCATTGTACTGCCGTGCGTATTCGCAAATGGCTTTAGCCAGTGGGTGCTCTGAATACTGCTCTAAGCCAAAGGCTAAACTGAGCAATGCCGATTCGTCATCTTCAAAGCTCACGACGTGTTGAACGCTAGGTTTGCCTTGCGTTAACGTGCCCGTTTTATCAAAAACCACAGTATCGATGTTACTGGCTAATTGTAAAACGTTGGCATCACGAATCAGTATGCCCATTTCTGCTGCTTTACCGATACCAACGGTAACGGAAAGTGGGGTTGCCAAACCGAGGGCACAGGGGCAAGCGATGATCAACACGGTGGTTGCGACCACGAGCATATAACTGGCTTTAGGATCAGGACCAAACCAAAACCAGATTGCCGCTGCAATACAAGCTATCACCACCACGATAGGGACAAATACGGCCGAAATTTGGTCGGCCAGTTTGGCAATGGCTGGCTTGCTGCTTTGTGCTTGACGTACCATTTGAATAATACGAGCTAACATGGTTTGTGAGCCGATCCCAGTGGCTTTAATCAATAAACTGCCATCTTGATTGATGGTACCTGCGGAAACGGTATTGCCCGGTATTTTATGGGCGGGAATCGGCTCACCAGTCAGCATGGCTTCATCAATATAGGAATCGCCGTCGATCACTACACCATCGACTGGGACTTTTGCTCCGGGTTTAATACGCAGCGTCATACCCTGCTGTATGTGAGCAATAGCCATGACTTGTTCACCTTGATCCGTCACTAAGATAGCTTGTTGTGGCTGTAGATTGATTAAGGCTTGTAGCGATTGGGTGGTTC
Organism: Vibrio sp. A8-1; assembly: GCF_013048685.1. Lineage (NCBI taxonomy): Bacteria > Pseudomonadati > Pseudomonadota > Gammaproteobacteria > Vibrionales > Vibrionaceae > Vibrio > Vibrio sp. A8-1. Next base: position 25,482 of record NZ_VHTC01000033.1, on the reverse strand, counting down.
TTGATTTGGCTTTCGTTTCAATATAATGACCCAGAGAGATAAGACCAATGATCATCGCTGAAGCTTCAAAATAGACATGCCGCGCTGCGGCGGGAAACCACTCAGGAAAGACAACCACTAACATCGAATAAAACCATGCCGCTCCCGTTCCTAAAGCAACCAAGCTATCCATCGTGGCTCGACGGTGGAGTAGTGCTTTCCAAGCATTGACAAAAAACACACGTCCTGCAGTGGCGAGCATTGCTAAGCATGCCACGCCAATCAGTCCCCAACCTAGTTGATCATAGCGATTATCGATTATCATGCTACCGCCAGCCATCCCCCACAGCATCATCGGGCCACCAAGTACAAGGCCTATCATCGCGTTGCGTTGGTGTAATCGTTGCATCATCGTCAATTGTTGTTGCTGTTTAGCTTGCTGTTCAAGAGGATCATCGACCGATTGAGCTTGATAACCTGCTTGTTTTACTGCGATTAATAACTGCTCAGTGAGTGGTTGCTGACTGAGTACTAATGCACTTTGCTCGGCTAAATTGACTTGTACTTTATTAACACCGGGAAGTGCAGTGAGGGCCTTCTCTACCGAAGCCACACAACTGGCACAAGTCATTCCTTCAATCAATAAATAGGTGCTAATTGTCGCTGATGTCGGTTCGAGGGGGATAGGTTCTTTTGCGCTGTCACCAACGGTTGTTGGCGTCGTAATCGAGGCTTCCTCTTTTGTTAGCGACTGACTTAATGTCGCTTGATAACCTAAAGACTCGATACAGCGCAGCAGATTATCAAGCGAGGTGTCTACATCGAGTTCAATGAATGTGGGCGACAACGAATGGATGTGCAGGGTAAACTCACTGTGTAATTGGCGCTCTAGCTTGCGCGCGCAGCCCATACAGTTTAACCCTGATAAAGATAAAGCGTAATGATGCATTGTTATCTCTCCTGACTGATTGGAAGTAGGATAAACCTTGACCTTAAGGTAAGGTCAAGCGAATGATCATGACTTTTTTGAAGTTTCTTGGGTCTGTGCAGTGGGAGTGATAGAATGGCGCGCAAAATTTCGCTCATGCCAAGCTTTGGCTGAAGTTTATGAAAAAGGTAATCAATAATGACGGTTAAAACTCGTTTTGCTCCAAGCCCAACAGGCTATCTACACGTAGGGGGCGCTCGTACCGCTCTATATTCTTGGCTCTATGCGAAGAGTCAAGGTGGTGAATTTGTTCTACGTATTGAAGATACCGATCTCGAGCGTTCTACTCAAGCGGCAGTCGATGCGATTCTTGAGGGGATGACGTGGCTGGGCCTTGAGTGGGATGAGGGGCCTTACTATCAAACGAAGCGTTTTGACCGTTACAACCAAGTTGTTGAACAGCTATTGGCTGAGAATAAAGCTTATAAGTGTTACGCCTCCAAAGAGTTGCTTGATGAGATTCGTGCCGAGCAAGAAGCGAACAAAGAGATGCCTCGTTATGATGCCAATCACCCTAAAATCAAAGCGGTGAATGAAGCTGCAAAAGAGGGCGATCCATGCGTGATTCGTTTCCGAAATCCCAAAGAAGGCAGCGTAATTTTTGATGATAAAATCCGTGGCCGAATTGAAATTCGTAACGATCAACTGGATGATTTAATTATTCGTCGTACCGATGGTTCACCGACGTATAATTTCTGTGTCGTGGTAGATGACGTCGATATGGGGATTACCCATGTGATTCGCGGTGAAGACCATATCAACAACACGCCTCGTCAGATTAATATTTATCAGGCGATGGGAGCGACGATTCCAACATTTGCTCACTGTGCGATGATTTTGGGCGATGATGGAGCCAAATTATCCAAACGCCATGGTGCGGTGTCAGTGATGCAATATCGTGATGAAGGTTATTTGCCAGAAGCGTTGATCAACTATTTAGTGCGTTTAGGATGGGGACATGGCGACCAAGAGATTTTTTCTCGTCAAGAGATGATCGATCTGTTTAGTCTCAATGCCATTTCTAAATCGGCTTCGGCTTTTAATACCGACAAGCTGTTATGGTTGAACAATCACTACATTAAAACCTCAGATCCTGAGTACGTCGCTAAACATTTAGAGTGGCATTTTACTCAGCAAGGTATTGATAAGCAGCAAGGTCCAGCCCTATCTGAAGTGGTTAAATTAGTTGGAGAGCGCTGCCATACCTTGGTTGAGCTGGCAGAACAATCGCGTTATTTCTACCAAGATTTCACTGAGTTTGATGCCGATGCCGCGAAAAAACATTTACGCGGCGTTGCCAAAGAGCCACTGGCATTGGCATTAACCAAGATTAACGCATTACCAGAATGGAGTGTTGACGCGTTGCATCAAGTGATTGCTCAAGTGTGTGAAGAGCTGGCTATTGGTATGGGTAAAATTGGTATGCCATTACGAGTCGCGGTCACCGGTGGTGGGCAATCACCTTCTGTTGATGCGGTTATGCATTTAATTGGTAAAGCGCGTGTAGTACAACGTATTCAAATGGCATTAGATTTTATTGCAGAGCGTGAAGCAAACGCATAACACGATTGAGAATAATCCATAGTGTTGAAACCGCGGCCGATTGAAGCTGCGGTTTTTTTTATGGAGCAAGTTTGTTATCAGCGCATTAACGATTATTAACCCCTTTTAATTTGGTTAATCTCTATTTTTTGTGTGTGTTGTTGCTTATTTTTAATTCACATGACATTGGTTTAACATTCTTCAGGTATTATGAATCTGGCGGTTGATAAATGACCTTGGTTAATAGATATTAAACCGTGGGTTACTCAACGGCACCTCTCGATGAGTAATAGATATAGCAGTGGTCCGTTTGGTAACGGAGGCCTTAGCGTTTTGTTGTTGGTTAGCTACAATCCGGTTTGGTCATGCTAATGATAATAATTAGTCAAAAGGAAAGGATTATGAAAAAGTTAGTGGCGATGATATCAGCGTCTTTAATGGCGGCGTCTTCTTCTGCAATGGCAGACGTATATTTAGGCGGCAAATTAGGACAAACATGGTTGAATGATTCCTGTCGAGCTGGTGAGGTTTGTGAAGACAGAGATACCAGTATGGGGGCTTTTCTTGGTTACAACCTAAATGAATGGTTAGCCGTGGAAGCGGGTTATGACATGCTTGGCAAATTTACTGGTATCGGATTGGCCGATGATAGAGTGAAAGCGATTACTTTGGCGCCTAAGTTTACTCTTTCTTTATCACCAAGTGTCGGTGCTTACGCTAAGCTCGGTGGTGCTTACGTCGATTATGGTGATGAAAGTGACTACTCGTTTCTTGCTGCTGCTGGCCTAGAATTTAATGTCAGCCCAAATGTTTCCTTACGCACGGAATATCAAGTTTTAACGGATATCAATAACGATCAAACCAGAGCAGAAGCTAACACCGTGTCACTTGGTGTGAGTTACCGTTTTGGTGCCGCAGCCCAACCGACTCAAGTGGTTGAAAGTCGCCCCGTCACGGTGATTGAAGAAGTGATTGTTGTTGAAGAAATCGTAGAAACTGGACCTGTGTTCGTCAATAAAACCTATGACTTCCAACGACTTGATAGCAGCAGTTTTGCTTTTGATAGTGTTAGTTTAAATCAAGAAAGTAAACAGCAACTGACTAAGCTGGTTCGTTTTTTAAATCAATACCCGCAAGCTAAGGTAGTAATTACTGGGCACACTGACGCTACTGGTCCTGCAGCATACAACCAAACGTTATCAGAAAAACGAGCGAAAGCCGTTGCGGATGCGTTAGTTGAGCAGGGTATCCAGCCATCTCGCTTGACTTGGCGAGGAGAAGGGGAGACGAATCCTATCGCTTCTAATAGTACAGCGGAAGGACGTGAGCTTAACCGTCGGGTTGACATCACTATTCCAGAGTTTGATTATCAAGTTAAACAATAATGATGTAGTTGATTAATACAGCAAGAAAGCTCACTTCGGTGAGCTTTCTTATTTTAAGTCGATACTGTTTAAGCGGCCCATAAAGATCAAAATATCAAGGCAATCTTTATAAGCATCCAATAAGGCTTTTTTGGTCTTCGTATAAGCGGCAAGTTTACCGTGTTTACTGATTGAACAAACGACACTTCTAAAGGTACATTCACCTTGCTCATTGTAATCACGCCAGGCGGCGATATAGCAAGCGTCACGATAGTTTGGATTTTCTTTAGTGGGTCTTGGCTTATAAATAATTTTCGGTTCCAGGCTATGTGGCAATCGAGTCATGAGGTACGGATCTTTGAGAATTCGTCGCCAGTGTTTGCCCCACATTTCACGCCCTAGCTCATTACGCAGTTTAATGGCTTTTTTTAAGCCTTTTTCTTCCCCTAAACGGATATAACCGACTGATCGGTGTAACACGGTATCATCGGGAGTGTGGATGTGAACTTTATAAGCCGTTTTCGCTTTTGAGATAAAGCGATGGCCAGTATTCGTTTGGAGATTACTTTTTGTCATGCCGATTACGCTATAGAGTTCTTTGTTAATAATAAGAGTAGGCCAAAAATAATAGAGACAGTCAATTTAGTCTAGAGGAATAAAAAAAAGCTTCATCAACGTCAGGTCAACATTGTGCGAAAAAATGGCAGGGGACAACGAACAATCTTGGCGCTCCCGACTGGAGTCGAACCAGTGGCCTGTCCCTTAGGAGGGGACCGCTCTATCCTACTGAGCTACGGGAGCTTTGATTAATTTGGCGCATTAATTGTATCTCATCAATACGCCAAATTGTGCATTTTTTTGATGGTATTCGCTGATTGAATGACCAGTTAGTCACGAGATTATTCTAAAAATGACACTTGTTTATGCATAACATCACCAATCTGAATGCTTGACGCCAGTTCAGGCTGATCAACCGTCAACTCTGCATTTTTTTCATAGACGCGCGAGACGGTTAAGGTGATATCACTTTGTGACACCTTATTACGAGGCAAACCGTTCTGATCGATAAACGATCCTGTATGCCAAAGTTGTAATTTATCCCCTTCTTTCACGCCATGAATACGACCTAGATCGATACTGACGGTTTGCCCAAATTTAGCGACGACTTCTGGTAAGGTGATTTTACAAGAGATTTCAGATTCGAGATCCAGCATAATGTTCCGGCTGACCCGTAACAACATTTGACCATAGGTAGATGCCCAAAAACGGGCGCTACGAGTATCGACTTGGCTAGTTTTTGCAAACGGCCAGCTCGCAACTTCTCGATAATTTCTTCTCAAGATTTCACTGCCCGTTTTGCCATCAAAGACTTGCATTTCGAGAGCAAACTGACGATTAATAACATCATCTCGCAAAACCTTCTGTTCAATCGTTGCTGTTAAATCATTAATCACCCCACCGATAATATAGTGAGCCCCGGTATCTTGTGCGATCATTTGTATGCGAGTCGGGTTGCGATGATTGATATCGTAATCAGTGGTTCCAACAGAGACAAAGCTATGAGATTGCTGAGCGATTTGTCTATCGAGGACATCAGCAAAATCATCACCGATGGTGTAAATTTGTCCCATCACCGCTTGTTGTGGCGAAGCAAGATCAATATTGCCGACTAAAAAGGTCTTTTTGTATTGTTCTTTGTGGCAAGCCCTTGCCGATGGATAAATGTCGATACGAGCCGTAACCTTCATGACATTGCCACGAACCTTACGATTTTCAACGGAGATATAACGAACTTCATGGTTATTAAACAAATATTCCTTTCTATCGGTTTCGAGTAAAGGCATTAAATGACTAATACTACCAATATCTGCCCCGGCAAAATTCACCGCCTTATACAGCGCATCTTCCAGAGCATGCAATCTAGCGACCTCTTCAGAGGAAACGATCGTTGCGGTGCCAGTCACTTCGTACCAAGCGGCATGACTTTTGGTGGCAAAAAAAGCCATGAAAAGCATTGAGATTAAAAAAGAAACATTTTTTTTCATTATTAGTTACCAGTTGGGTATAAATCTTGCTTAGTAAGTGTTAGCTGATGTAGGTGCGCAATTCTGAATCAAAGACAGATTGAGAAAAGCAAAGAGCGTTCCAGTTTTGTCAAAACGGGTGAACGGGACGATAGCCTTAGTATATCTGGAGATGAAGAAAATGAAAAAATGGCTTGGTTTAGTACCGGTAGTCTTTTTGACGGCGTGTGCTTATGCGCCAATTTATAATGGTAAAGAGCCGTATTCTGGCTCACAATTTATGTTAATAGAAAGTCCACGCCATACGTTGGATTTCTTTATTGATAGTTTGACAGAAGATCTCGTTCAGTCCAATACCAGTGTGACGGCTCGTACCCCGATCGCGGTGACTTCGTTTGTGGATCTACAAGATATGGATACCACCAATTGGTTAGGTAACTCTGTATCTGAAGGATTAATTCATCAGTTTCAACGTCGCGGCTTTAAAGTGGTAGATTTTAAAACCACAGGGACAATTCAAGTTACTCGCCAAGGAGACTTTGCTTTTAGTCGAGACTGGAAAGATTTGGCTCAAGAGCAAGAAATTCAATACGTATTAACGGGTACTATGCTCCGTCAAGAAGGGGGAGTATTGGTTAATGCTCGAGTGGTTGGTATGCAATCGAGAATCGTGGTTGCGACTGCTCAAGGTTTCTTGCCGGCCGATCGTATTGGACGTGACTTAGATACTTTGAATACCATTCGCACTCAAGACGGTGTACTTATTCGTTCTGATCCAACAATGACTCGTCCATACAGTGTTATCTTGCGCCCTTAGGAGAATATGATGAGATCACCATTACTTTTTTTTCTGACCATCGTCATATTGCTCACCGGTTGCCAGCCATTGCAGGCGATGCGTGAAGATGATTGGTTGACGGCAGTCGGTTATGCCAGCATCAGTGAGCAACGAGGCCGTGATGATGAGGAAAAGCAAGTGCGAGCAATGCGTGCTTCTAAAATAGATGCTTACCGTGAATTGGCTGAACAAGTTTATGGTATGCGAGTTAGTGGCCGAGCCGATTTACATGATCAACGTTTAGGTACTGAACTGACCTCAGGTGCAGTGGATGGTGTGATTCGAGGCGCAGAAGTGGTTCGCAGTTATAAAGTTGGCGATAGCTATGTAACTGAACTGCGGTTAGATATCCGTAAAATGGATCGATTACGCAGTTATGGCGAAGTTCAGCAGGTCCCAGAAAAACGTCAACAAACCTTATTTTAACTCTTTTCTTTCTCCAGAATATACGAAAGTGGCTGCAAATACTGTGGCCGCTTTTTTTATGCTGTGGGTTTGAGTTGGCAAGCTATCAGTGACTTTAGAATAGTGGCGAGTAAAAAATGGTAGGTAAAAACGGCACGGGGATCATCAAGCTTTAAGGTTGGTGCCTAAGGTAGAAACGGTATGAGTTTGACCTGTCGCATTGTAAGTCATGCCGATTTTGCCGTGACTTTGCTGCATCAAATTATTCAGCTTATTAAAACTGACTTGTGCTCTTGCCAGTGCTTCACCATTCACTAGGTTGGCTTGCTGACAATCGTGAATAATCGAACGAATTTGAGTCATTGTACTATGTAAATATTCATCTTCCGTGAGCTGATTAAGATGGGGATGACTCGCGATACGTTGATCGGTTTGCTGTAATCGATTGATCAAGGCTATCTTTTGTTTCGCTGTTGATTCTATATCAGTAGAAACACGGCTGGTAATGGCTATTTTTTCTTGTTCCAATACCACTGAAAGCTCTTGAGCATTTTTCAATTGGAATGCGACTAAATCGTTTAATGCTGCCATAAATCAACCACCTTGACGAACGGGTTTGATTTGAAAGTCGGTTGATGGTTAAAAACCACCCAACTCTTTCTCAAACTTAATCATATTATCTGCGAGCTTTTCGGCATCAACGACATAAGAACCATTCGCTATGGCTTCTTTTATTGCCGCTACTTTTGCCGTATCAAAGCTGGGTGTTGCGGCCATGCCACTGTGCATTTCACCAATGGCTTTGCCTTGGGTACTTAGTGATACCGCATCTTGTTGAGATGATTGTGAGCGAGCGGCACTCGATGTTGATGATGCTGCTGTATTTGTGTCTGAACGAGCAGGTGAACGATTCGTTGTAACCAACGATTGACCTGAGCGTATGTTATCAATACCTGCCATAAACGAGCCTTTAAAATTGATCTATAGGTACCGTCATATCGACGGAGAGAGAGAAAACTTTAGTGCTTTGTTTACTCAACGATAAAAAATGATCGTAAAGGGCTTAAAATTGCACGGTAACTTCCCCCATTCCGCTCACTTGTGCATCTATTATACGGTTTGAACGATCATTTTTCACTTTTATCTGCTCTCCTAGGTTACCATCAGAGAGAGCGGTGCCTCTAGTTGTGATATTCATCCCGTTACTAATGGCTCTGATCAACACGCTTTCATTTCTACAAACGACACAAATATCATTACGATTGATCACGTCACCCAATTGTAAGTTTCTTTTCGTTTTTGCTCCAATTACCATATCTTGTGAGGAAAATCCTTGCCGTCGAAAGCGAAGCAGATCTACCATACTAAGAGTAATATCATTTTGCGTAATCGTTTGTCCTCTGGATAAGGCATTAAGCGCCGTCACCATAGGAACGGTCATCGTCAGTCTCACGGGAACATAAATTCGCCAGTTATCTGCTGGGCATTCAACCAATACAGTGATATTACTAGCAGAGCCGCTATGAGATGAAGACGATGTCTGTAGCTCATTAGGACAATCGGTAGCAAAGATCCTAGGATCAATGTTGGCCGCATTGACGACCAGTTCACCGCCTATTGGCTTATCGACGGTGTTGATGACATGACTTTCGGCTGCTCGCTGAATCTGTTCGATTTGCTCTGGCGTTGCAGAAAAAACCGAGAGACTAAAGAAAAATAATAAAAAGCCGATAGAGTTATAAAAAAAGTGGTAGAACCCTCTACACTTAGTTGGGGAATGGGAAAATAAACGGGTCTTCGAATTCATAGTTCGTTTCTCTGATTTCTTCATAGCCTGATTTAGACTACCACTTTTTTCCTATAAAAGTTTGAGATGGAGATGAGCTTATGACGGGTATTCTTGATTCTGTGAATCAGCGTACGCAACTTGTTGGTCAAAACCAACTAGAATTATTGACTTTCCGTCTTAACGGGCGTCAACGTTATGGTATTAACGTATTTAAGGTTAAAGAGGTTCTGCAATGCCCGAAGCTCACTGCCATGCCAAACTTACATCGCCTAGTTAAAGGTGTTGCTCACATCCGCGGTCAAACGGTCTCTGTGATCGATCTTAGCTTAGCCGTCGGTGGCCGTCCAACGGTTGATGTAGATAAGAGCTTTGTGGTTATCGCCGAGTTTAACCGTTCGATTCAAGCTTTTTTAGTTAGCTCCGTTGAGCGAATCATCAATATGCGTTGGGAAGCGATATTGCCACCACCTGAAGCGGCAGGCAAAGGCAATTACCTTACTGCCGTTACTAATATCGATAATGAGTTGGTTGAAATTCTTGATGTAGAAAAAATCCTCGCTGAAATCGCCCCGGTCAACGAAATTATGAATGCATCGATTGGCGAAGATATTGCTCATGCTGAGCAAGAAAAACCGATTGTACGCCGAATTCTTATTGCTGATGACTCAAGTGTGGCACGCAAACAGGTGCAAAGAGCGATTGAGTCGATTGGTTTTGAGTGTATTCTAACCAAAGATGGCAAAGATGCTTATGAAAAGCTGTTAAGTATGGCTAAAGAAGGCAGTATCTATGAGCAAATCTGTTTAGTGATTTCGGATATTGAAATGCCTGAGATGGACGGCTATACCTTAACTGCAGAGATTCGACGTCATAATGAATTAAAAAATTTATATGTTATTCTCCATTCGTCACTGAGTGGAGTATTTAACCAAGCAATGGTTGAAAGGGTCGGTGCCAACTCTTTCATCGCTAAATTCAATCCCGATGAGCTTGGCAACGCGGTGAAAGCTGCGCTAGTAGAATAAAGAGAACTACATGACTGCTATTACTATCAGCGATCAAGAGTATCGCGATTTTTGTCGGTTTTTAGAGTCTCAGTGCGGTATCGTGCTGGGCGACAGTAAACAATACCTAGTGAGAAGTCGTCTTAGTCCACTGGTCAATAAGTTTAAGCTCAGCTCATTGTCTGATCTGTTGCGCGATGTTGTGACGGGCAGAAATCGTGAATTGCGAGTCGCTGCGGTCGATGCAATGACCACGAACGAAACCTTGTGGTTTCGAGATTCATACCCTTTCACGGTGTTGGCTGAACGTTTATTGCCTGAAGTTGCGAAAAGCAAAAGACCGATTAAAATCTGGTCTGCGGCGAGCTCTTCAGGTCAAGAACCTTACTCGATGGCGATGACGGTCTTAGAGGTTCAGCAAAAGCGCCCGGGTATGCTTCCGAGTGTGGCGATAACGGCGACCGATATTTCCAGCAGCATGCTAGATATGTGTCGATCAGGAATTTACGATAATCTAGCACTCGGCAGAGGGTTGTCGCCAGAGCGTCGTCGGGCTTTCTTTGAAGAAAACGGTGATGGACGAATGAGAGTCAAAGATAACGTAAAAAAATTGGTTAACTTTCGGCCTCAAAACTTAATGGAAAGTTACGCCCTTTTGGGTAAGTTCGATATTATTTTTTGTCGTAATGTACTGATCTACTTTGCACCGGATATGAAATCAAAAGTACTGAATCAGATGGCGAGTAGTTTAAATCCTGGTGGCTATTTATTGCTCGGAGCTTCAGAGTCATTGACTGGGCTGACGGATCGTTTTGATATGGTTCGCTGTAATCCCGGTATTATTTATAAGCTAAAATAAACACAACAGATTGATTCTGGTAAACCCGGCAGTATGCCGGGTTTTGTTTATCATTAAGCTCAATATGGCTAAATTCTTGCTTTAACCTAAAGTCGTATCATTGGCCTTTTCTTTTAGCAGCATGTTCTATGATAGTAAGACAGACTAAAGTACCCCAGCGTGTGATGAACCACTAATTTCCTAAAGCATCTAAAACTTGGTACGTAATTTGCTTTTTAAATCAAGTAACGGTCGGTTCTTAGTAAAGAGGCAAAACATGACTATTTCTTTTGATAAAGCACTCGGTATCCATCAACACACAGTTGGTGTTCGTGCACGCAATGCAGAAGTGATTGCGACCAATATTGCACAATCGAACACTCCGGGCTTTAAAGCAAAAGGAATGGACTTTGATCGAGCATTAAAGGCGGCAAGTTCAGGGGCAAGCATTAGTCTTAGCCGTACGGACGGTCGGCATATTCCTGCCTCAAAAACGGTGACAGGGGAAATGCTTTACCGCATTCCGACTCAACCGGATACCGGAGATGGCAATACGGTCAATGTTGATTTAGAGCGTAACCTCTTTATGGAAAATCAACTGCGCCACCAAGCCTCTCTAGAGTTCTTAGGCAGTAAGTTTAAGAACCTATCAAAAGCGATTAAAGGGGATTAATTAGATGAGCTTATTTAATGTATTCAATGTGACTGGTTCTGCAATGAGTGCTGAATCTGTTCGTCTAAATACGACATCCAGTAACTTAGCGAACGCAGACAGTGTCAGTAGTTCGGCGAAAGAAACGTATAAAGCCCGTCACGCGGTGTTCGGTGCAGAGTTAAATAAAGCTCGTTATCATCGTGACCCCAATGTTCCGGTAAAAGTGTTAGGGATTGTCGAAAGTAATAAGCCGTTAAATGCGGAATACAATCCCGATCATCCTTTGGCCAACGATGAAGGCTTTATTTATAAGCCCAATGTTAATGTTATGGAAGAAATGGCCAATATGATTTCTGCTTCACGTTCTTATCAAACAAACGTTCAAGTGGCCGATGCAAGTAAACAGATGCTGCTGCGTACGCTGCAGATGGGTCAATAAGGGTAGGAGGTAGCAAATGGCTGGCATTAATAACCTTGGTCAAAGCGGCTTGTCCTATATAGACCAACTGAAAGCGCTACAAGAGCAGAAAAAGCCCACGGAGACGACTGGGCAACAAGAGTTGAAACAAGAGGATTTTCTCTCGTTATTGACCAAACAGTTGGCACAACAAGATCCATTTAAACCCGTGAGTAACGATCAAATGATTGCTCAAATGGCCTCTTTTGCCACCGTTGATGGCATTGGCAAAATGAACGGTCAATTTGAAAGTTTAAACTCGGCAATGACTTCTAATCAGGCGCTACAGGCTTCGTCGCTAGTAGGACGAGATGTTCTGGTTCCCGGTTCTGCTGGAATGAAGTCGGATGTTGGCGGCATGGCGGCAATGGTCAAATTGCCTCAAGCAGTACAAAACTTATTCATTCGCATTGAAAATGAAGCTGGCCAATTGGTGCGTACTTTTGATGTTGGTGCAAAACCTGGCGGTGATAATCGTGTCGAGTGGGATGGTAATGATGAAAATGGAAATCCATTACCTGAAGGGCGATATCGAGTCAGAGCCTCGGGTTTGCTCGGTGGTGAGAATGCCGAATTTGGCGTATCAACCTACGCGAATGTTAATAGTGTTCTACTCGGTAAAGGCGACGGTAATGTACTGCTCAATCTTGCTGGTTTTGAATCACCAGTACGACTTGCTGAAGTACTAGGAGTTGGCAAAGCATAATTATGCTCGCCAAACAGGAGAATTTGTTATGTCATATATATCGTTAAGCGGTCTTTCTGCTGCTCAATTAGATTTGAATACCACCAGTAATAATATTGCCAACGCGAATACCTACGGCTTTAAAGAGTCGCGGGCTGAGTTTGGTGATGTGTATTCAACGTCGCTATTTACCAATTCAAAAACTACACCAGGCCAAGGTGTTCAGGCGAGTAAGGTTGCGCAACAATTTCACGAAGGGTCGAGTATTTATACCAATAACCCAATGGATTTGCGTATTGCCGGTACCGGATTTTTTGCAGTTGCTAAAGATCGCTTAATCCCTCAGCAAAATGAATTGACTCGTAACGGTGCATTTCACCTCGATAAAAATAACTTCATGGTCACCTCAAACGATCAATATCTATTAGGTTATGAAGTGAACCCTGATAATGGAGAAGTTCTATCTTACGAGCCTAAGCCGATCAATATTCCGGCTCAGTTTGGTAAACCAAAGCAAACCGGCAATATAGAACTCTCAGCTAATTTACCTGCGAACGGTGATTTAAAAGATCCTGCGCTGTTTGATATTACTGATCCTGATACTTACAACCGCACCACGTCATCAACCATTTATGACTCAATGGGGCAACCTTATAAGCTCACCACCTATTATTTAAAAGATCAAAATGAAAATAATAAGTGGAATACCTACTATACGGTTACCGATAAAACCGGTGAAAAACCACTCAATATTGCTGGTGGGGATGCGGTTTCTCCAAATGGCCATGTGGGGCATACATTACGCTTTAACAATGATGGTACCCTAGCCAGTTTAAATAGTGGTAATCCGATTGTCTCAGTGGCATTTGATCAAGGGGATAATCCCATCGATATGAATGGAGCCGATGGTACACAAACTTTAGCGTTCAATCTTAACCAAGCGACTCAATTTGCTGCGCCATTTGAATTAACGAAGTTTGATCAAGATGGTGCGACCACGGGCTTTTTGACCAAAATCGATTTTGATGAGTACGGTAGTGTACTTGCCACCTATTCAAATGGACAAAATGTGACCTTAGGTCGAGTCGCGATGGTTCGAGTGGCTAATGAGCAAGGTTTGGATAAAAAAGGTGGCACGCAATGGGATTCTACTCAGCAATCTGGCGTTAAAATTTGGGGTGAATCAAGCAAAGGCTCATTTGGTACTATCAGTAATGGTGTGCTTGAGCAGTCAAACATTGATATGACCCAAGAGCTGGTGGATCTTATTTCTGCACAGCGTAACTTCCAGGCTAACTCGCGGGCTTTAGAAGTGCATACTGGATTACAACAAACGATTTTACAAATCCGTTAATCCTAGATTTATTCGATTCAACATGCCTAAGTTGCTTTGTCTACTTAGGCATGTACTTCTTCCTTCGTTTTTTCTCTTCGTTCGACCTTCACTAGTGATCTTTAGGTAGAACGGCATGCCACATGGCATCCTCTGTCTTCTCTTGCCGTTAAATTGCCGCTTTTCATTGCGCAATTGTCATTTTATCTTCCTTAAATTACTGATTAATAAGTGTAAAAATAATGGCACGCCAATTGCTTATTTATGATTAATTAATGATTGTGGAGAACGTCTGATGGATCGCGCACTGTTCCTTGCCATGAGTGGCGCTAAACAAAATATGCAGGCGATGCAGCTAAGAGCCAATAACCTTGCTAACGTCAGTACTACGGGCTTTCGAGCTGATTTAGAACAAGCGCGTTCAATGCAAGCGTATGGTGAAGGGCTACCTAGTCGCGTATTTAGCATGACAGAGCGCCCAGGGCACCGCTTTGACCAAGGCAGCGTGATCACCACAGGACGAGAACTCGATATTACCATTCAAGGTGATGGCTGGATTTCAGTATTAGATAAAACTGGCAATGAAGGTTTAACGCGCAGCGGTAATCTACGCATTGATCAAAATGGCTTATTACTTAATGGTAATGGTCATTTAGTGTTAGGTGAGTTGGGTGCGCCGATTACTTTGCCAATCCCGTTGAATAAAGTAGAGATAGGTAATGACGGCACTATCTCGGTTCGTCCACAAGGGGCACCTGCCGATGCGATGGAAATCGTTGATCGTATTAAATTGGTCAAGCCTGATAATCGTTCTTTATTCAAAGATATTAATGGCTTATTTCGAGCCAAAGATCCTAATGCAGAATACGTAGCCGATGCCACAGTGAAAGTGTTGACTGGCGCTCTTGAGGGCAGCAACGTCAATGCAGTGGGAGAGATGACCAACCTGATTGATTTACAGCGTCAGTTTGAAATGCAAGTCAAAATGATGAGTACGGCAGAAGAGATGGACAAAGCGTCTGACTCTTTACTGCGTATGAGCTAAGTGAGAGGAATTTAGTATGCAACCTGCATTATGGATAAGTAAAACGGGTCTAGATGCCCAGCAGACCAATATTGCCACCATCTCAAATAACTTAGCTAACGCCTCAACGGTGGGTTTTAAAAAGAGTCGAGCGGTATTTGAGGATCTGTTTTACCAAAATATTAATCAGCCTGGCGGTCAGTCTTCACAAAATACGGAGTTACCGAGCGGGTTAATGTTAGGAGCCGGGGCGAAGGTGGTAGCAACTCAAAAAGTTCACACTAACGGTAACGTCCAGACCACTAACAA
Organism: Vibrio sp. A8-1; assembly: GCF_013048685.1. Lineage (NCBI taxonomy): Bacteria > Pseudomonadati > Pseudomonadota > Gammaproteobacteria > Vibrionales > Vibrionaceae > Vibrio > Vibrio sp. A8-1. The sequence goes on along the minus strand of NZ_VHTC01000033.1, from coordinate 10,248 downwards.
TAGCTTAGATATGATGATTGAAGGCGATGGCTTTTTCCAGATTCTCATGCCGGATGGCAATATTGGCTATAGCCGTAACGGTCAATTTACTTTGAACGCGGAAGGCGCGATCGTGACTTCTGGAGCTGGTTATTTAGTACAACCAGAAATCGTCGTTCCTGAAGATGCTATCTCGATCACTGTGGGCAATGACGGTGAAGTTTCGGTGCGTTTACGTGGTCAGCAAGAGAACCAAGTCTTAGGACAGATCACCATCGTGGATTTCATTAACCCAGGCGGTTTAGAACCTGTTGGGCAAAACCTATATTTACCGACGGGGGCCAGTGGCGATCCACAAGAAGGCGTTCCTGGTTTGGATGGGCTTGGCAATATCCGTCAATCTATGTTGGAAAGCTCTAACGTCAATGTTACCGAAGAGTTGGTCAACATGATTGAAGCGCAGCGAGTCTATGAGATGAACTCTAAAGTGATCTCTTCTGTGGATCAAATGATGAGTTTTGTTAATCAACAACTCTAATCACTGACTAACTAAGAGACTATGATGATGAAACGTATACTCAGTTTAGCCTTTGTGGCATTACTTTCAGGATGCAGTTTATTACCCGCACCCCTTGAAACGGCAGATGTGGTGCAAGGCACAACGGTAGTCGATGCAGTTGAGGGTGATCGATCGTCTGACGGTAGCACAGGCTTACTTGATACATTACGTAACCGAAATGATCCGGTTGCTGGTGACCCTGCTTGGGCTCCTATTCATCCGAAAGCCAAACCTGAGCATTATGCTGCTGAGACTGGTTCATTGTTTAATCTCGCTCGAGCAGTGAGTTTATACAGTGATGCTAAGCCGCGAGGGATTGGCGACATTATTACTGTGACGTTGAATGAAAACACCAAGGCGACCAAAAGCGCGGATGCTAAATTAACTAAAAATAATGACGCATCGATGGACCCACTCAGTGTTGGTGGTCAGGAGCTGACCATTGGTGATTACAACTTCTCTTACGCTTTGAAAAATAACAATCAATTTTCGGGTAGTGCGCAAGCAAACCAAAATAATAATTTACAAGGTTCGATTACCGTTGAAGTCATTGATGTTTTATCTAACGGCAATTTAGTGGTTCGAGGCGAAAAGTGGTTAATGCTCAACACGGGTGATGAATACATTCGTTTAAGTGGCACCGTGCGTCCAGATGATATTGGTTACGACAATACGATAGCGTCTAATCGTATCTCTAATACTCGAATTCAATACTCCAGTACCGGATCGAATCAAGATATGCAAGAGCCTGGATTCTTGGCACGATTTTTTAATGTCTCTTTATAGTATGACAATATAAGTCGATTTTTTGACACGATAAAATGATCACATGGCGATGCGTATCCACATTGAGAGAAGGTCAACGATGATGAAAAAAATTTTATTGCTCTTAATGGTGTTCATGGCAAGCAGTGCTCATGCGACGCGAATTAAAGATGTTGCACAAGTAGCCGGTGTGCGTAGTAACCAATTAGTCGGGTATGGTTTAGTGACGGGGTTACCCGGTACAGGAGAATCAAACCCGTTTACTGATCAAAGTTTTCGCGCCATGCTGCAAAACTTTGGCATTCAATTGCCGCCTGGCACACGAACCAATACCAAAAACGTTGCCGCAGTCATGTTGACGGCGGAACTGCCTCCGTTTACGAAGCAAGGACAGACAATTGATGTCACCGTATCGTCGATAGGCTCAGCGAGCAGTTTACGTGGTGGTACATTGACACAAACTTTCTTAAAAGGACTGGATGGCCAAGTGTATGCTGTGGCTCAAGGCAATTTAGTGGTCAGTGGATTTAGTGCGACTGGAGCGGATGGGTCAAGTTTGGTTGGCAACAACCCAACGGTTGGTATGATTTCTAATGGGGCGATAGTCGAGCGAGAAATTCCAACGCCTTTTGGTCGTGGTGATTTTATCACTTTTAATCTTTTCCAATCGGATTTTACGACGGCACAACGAATGGCCGATACCGTGAACCAATTTTTAGGCCCAGATATGGCCTCAGCCATTGATGCAACTTCAGTACGCGTTCGTGCACCTCGAGAAGTCTCGCAAAGAGTGGCTTTTCTTTCTGCAGTAGAAAACCTTGAGTTTGAACCTGCGGATATGGCGGCAAAGATTATCGTCAATTCACGAACCGGAACGATTGTGATTGGTCAGCATGTACGTTTAAGACCCGCCGCTGTGACTCACGGCGGTATGACGGTGGCGATCAAAGAAAACTGGGGCGTTGATCAACCCAATCCTTTTGCTGGAGGAGAGACGGCGATCATTCCCGATACAGATATTGAAGTCGTTGAGCAGCAAGGAAAAATGTTTAAGTTAGAAACCGGAACGACTTTAGATGAATTGGTCAGGGCTGTGAATGAAGTCGGGGCTGCTCCGTCAGATTTAATGGCAATTTTACAAGCATTAAAACAAGCTGGTGCCATTCAAGGTCAGTTAATTATTATCTAAGGAGTTCGTGATGGTGAATAACCCCAATGATATCGGCTTTATTCATGATATCGCCAGCCTAGATAAATTACGTCAACAAGCACTCAATGGTGATGCTGGCGCTGAAAAAGAGGCACTGACTGCCGCTGCAAGACAGTTTGAGGCTATTTTTACCACCATGATGTTAAAGTCGATGCGCGATGCGAACTCAGCGTTTAAATCGGATTTATTCAGCAGTAATAACGAAGATTTTTATCGACAAATGCAAGACGAGCAAATGGTCAGTCAGTTAAGCGCCTCAGGTTCGTTAGGCTTGGCCGATATGATTGTTGCACAGCTGACGGCGGCAGATAATGTCGCACCTACCGATCAAGATAACGACCGTTTCCAAGAGGCGATGAATCGCGTCCAACAAGCGCGATCGGTGGCGGCTGAGCGGCCCAATAATAGCGTAGTGGCGGCATCTTCATCACCGGCTCATGAATACCGTTTTGATTCACCACAATCTTTTGTCACATCACTCAAACCTTACGCCGATAAAGCGGCACAAGCGTTAGGTATTGATGCTTCTTTACTGCTTGCTCAAGCTGCTTTAGAAACCGGTTGGGGACAAAAAATGGTCAGTAATGCCCGTGGAAGCAGTAATAATTTATTTAATATTAAAGCTGATAGAAGTTGGCAGGGGCAGCGTGTTGCCACTCAAACCTTAGAATATTACGATCAAACTCCGGTTATGGAAAAAGCCGCTTTTCGCGCTTATCCAAGCTTCCAAGACAGTTTTGATGATTATTTACGCTTTTTAGAAAATAATCCTCGCTACAGCACCGCCTTAGAGCATGGTGGAAGTAGTGAAGCGTTTATTCATGGTATTCATCAAGCTGGCTATGCGACCGATCCTCATTATGCAGATAAAGTATTGCGAGTAAAAGTGCAGATCGATCAAATGGATAACAGCTAATGCTCATGGGGATTCACTCACTTGCTGCCTACCTGTAATTCCAAGTCGTTTGGGTATATTGGATTTTTTCTGACTTGGCGATCATTCACTTAGCGCAATAAACATCCTTTCATTTCGTACCTTATTGAATATAGAAATAGGCTTTGGCTGGTTGGCCTCGCAACCAGTTTCTTCTAGCGCTTCAGTTTTATCTTTTATATTTCCTCTAGTTAACTAACCTCATTCATTGGCATAGTTATTGCTTTTATAAGTAGTAATGGGGTCAGTAACGACTGGCGTTAATCGGTTTTTTGGGGGCAAGTATGGCGTCTGATCTTCTGAATCTTGGTGCGCAGAGCGTATTAACGGCTCAGAGACAACTCAATACCACGGGTCATAACATTGCGAATGTTAATACCGAGGGTTACAGCCGTCAGTCTGTGATCCAAGGGACCAATGCACCTCGCCAACTCGGTGGTCAAACCTATGGGATGGGCGTACATGTGGAAAATGTTCGCCGCTCTTGGGATCAGTTTGCCGTTAAAGAGCTGAATCTTGCCACAACCAACCACGCTTTTAATAGCGATACCGAAGAAAACTTAGATATGCTCTCTAAGTTACTCTCTTCTGTTGCTTCTAAGAAAATCCCCGAAAATCTTAACGAATGGTTTGATTCAGTAAAAAGTTTAGCCGACACCCCCAATGATGTCGGGGTGCGCAAAGTTGTGCTCGAAAAAGCGAATCTTGTTACTCAAAATTTGAATGATTTTCATGAAACCGTGCGACGTCAGTTTGATATCACTAATAAAGGACTCGACGTTGGTATAGAGCGAATCAACCAGTTAGCGTTAGAAATACGTGATTTACAGCGGCTAATGATGCGTGTGCCTGGTCCACATAATGATTTGATGGATGAGCATGAAAAATTAGTCGCTGAACTTTCCCAATATACCAAAGTAACGGTAACACCCCGTACCAGTGCTGAAGGTTTTAATATTCATATTGGTAGCGGACATACCCTTGTCTCGGGAACGGAAGCGAGTCAATTAAAAATGATTGACGGTTATCCAGATGTCAAACAGCGTCGCTTGGCAGTCGTTGAAGGAAATACATTAAAGTCTATTTCTGAAAAAGAGATCGGCGGAAAGATGGCTGCGCTATTTGAAATGCGTGATCAACATATTCCTGGATTACTGGATGAAATCGGTCGTTTATCAATTTCTTTTGCTCATCAGGTCAACGAGTTACAAAGCCAAGGTTTAGATCTGCGTGGTAATGTTGGTGGGCTGCTTTTTTCCGATGTTAACTCTGAAGTCAATGCTCGTTCACGTATTGCCACAGCCAGTGATTCGAATGCTGATATTCGAGTGTACATCGATGATCTTAGTCAGTTAAAAGGTGGCGAGTTTGCTCTGTCTTATACAGGCAGTCATTATGTGGCGACGTTACCAGATGGCAAGCAACAGATCCTCGCACTTAATCAAGGTAATCTTTATTTAGATGGCTTGCGTATTCAGGTCAATACTCCACCAGAAATTGGTGAGCGAGTCATCGTTCGCCCAACCCGTGATGGCGCCGCTCAGATTCAGATGGCAACCAATGATCCGACAAAGATTGCCGCCCAAAGCTATCAAGCCTCGACTTCTTTTGCTCAAGGGCGTGCCCAATTTCAAATTGACCAAGTTGGTGATATCAAAGAGTTTGAAGCTTATCTTGTCCCTAATACAGGTGCTGGCGATCATGAGATGCAAATTCGTGTGGTGGACAAAAATGGCCAGTTGCTCGCAACGCAACCTTATTTATTTAATGACGACCAATCAAAGTTACCGATAGTTATCCCTGCTCAACAAGCGAGTGGTCAACCGACCGTCTTTACCCTGACTCGAGGGGCGATTGAGAATGATAAATTTACCGCCAATTTAAATCCGGCGGAAGGTGATAACGGTAATTTACGCAAGATGATTCATCTACAAACCACCAAAAAAATGAATGACAATGAGTCAACCATTATCGGTTTGTATCATAACTTGAATACCGATTTCGGTTTAAAACTCTCGACTTCGACTCGCTTAGCCGATGTGGCTCGTTTAGAAAAAGAGGCGGCGGAATCGCGTATTGGTTCAGTGTCTGGGGTTAACTTGGATGAAGAAGCAGCCAATATGATGAAGTTTCAGCATGCTTATATGGCCTCATCGCGCATCATGCAGGCTGCAAATGACACGTTTAATACCATTTTGCAGCTCAGGTAGGGGGACAAGTAAATGTTAAATCGAATTTCTAGCTTCCATAACTATCAGTCGGTGCAAAACGATTTACGTCGCCAAGAAAATAAAGTTCATCACAACCAAGCGCAATTAGCTTCGGGAAAAAAGCTTTTGTCTGCCGGAGATAACCCACTCGCGACGCATTACATTCAAAATGTAACACAACAAGAAGAGCAGTTGCGCCAATACTTAGATGCCATTGTACTGGTTCGTAATCGTCTTGAGCACCAAGAAGTGATCATTTCTAATGCCGAAGAGTTTACCGATAAAGCCAAGCGTATGGTCATGGAAATGATCAACGGTTCATTATCTCCCGAAGATCGTGAAACTCAGGCGCGGCAAATTCAAGAAATTGCTAATAACTTTTTGAATCTTGCCAATGTACAAGACGAAACGGGTAATTTTATTTTTGCGGGAACTCGGCCGAAGAACCAACCTTTTTTTCGAGATAATCAAGGTAACGTGACCTATTACGGTGATGATTATCAGCGAAAAATGCGCATCTCCAATAATTTAGAAATGCCCTTCAATACCCCAGGCAACCAAATGTTTATGGATATTAATAATCCATTTGGTGATTTTGAACCTGAGTATGCATTACAAGAAGGATCGGAATTATTGCTTGAGCGGGCAACGAACAGTGATGACGGTGATAATGCCAGCTATACGGTAACGTTTGTGGATATGCTCAATGGCGGCTTTGCTTATCAGTTAGAGCGCGATGGTGAGGTTGTCGAGGTTAATGACTTTGATCCAAGAACAGGGGTTCAATATCAAGGTCTCACTATTAATATCAAAGGCAGTATCACAGCCGGAGACAGCATCACTCTGAATCCACGTAAAACATTTACAGTATTTGATAGTTTTAAAAAAGCCATTGAGTACTCGAAAGGTTCTGTTTCCGATGCTTCAACCACTGGCAAGCTTCATCAAATCACCGAAGAATTACACACTGCCTTTATTCATTTAAACCAAGTTCGTTCGGATGTCGGTGCTCGATTGAGCACCTTAGATCTACAAGAAGATCAGCATGAAGATTTTAAAATCAGTCTGGCTCGCTCGAAGAGTCAGTTTGAAGATCTCGATTACTCGCAAGCAGTGATTGAATTTAATGAAAACTCGAGAGCGCTGCAAGCCTCTCAATTGGCGTTTGGCAAAGCGAAAGATTTAACCCTATTTAATTACCTTTAGAGGTTAGTGAGAATCGCTTGCTCAGCATCATTAAGTCGTTGTTTGAGTTCGGGACAAGAACTTGTTTCTCTCGAACAACGCTTAACCTCGAAAGGTTAATAAATCCTATCTTTGTGCCTTATGTGCTATGCCATCAGTGCGAAAAGAGAGGTGTTTTTTTGCTTTAAATCTCATCTTGTCTTCGGTCGGCTTTCCTTTGCCAGTCGACAGCAGGCGGAGCGGCAAAAAAAAGCGGCAACGGTATGTTATCAGTGCTGAACGAAAGAGAGTTTTGTAAATAATTGAAACTAACTTATTGATTATAAAGGTTTAAAATTTTCATTGAGTTCGTTTGAAAAGTTGGCATGTTTATTGGATTAATTTAAACAGAGTGAATACCACCCGATCTTAAATATACCTTAGGGTGTATTTGGCAAGTGATTTACGGTCAGTGCTTCCAAGAGAGTAAAGCTGACCGCTTCGCAAAAAACTTGCGGACTCGATAGGAGAGCAAAATATGACCATTAATGTAAATACCAACGTGTCGGCAATGACCGCTCAGCGTTACTTGACCAAGTCGTCCAACGATTTAAATACCTCGATGGAGCGTCTTTCTTCTGGTAACCGTATTAACAGTGCCAAAGATGATGCGGCAGGTTTGCAAATTTCAAACCGATTGATCGCTCAGTCTCGTGGTCTTGATGTGGCAATGCGTAATGCTAACGATGGTATTTCGATTGCTCAGACCGCTGAAGGAGCAATGAATGAGTCAACCAGCATTCTGCAACGTATGCGTGATTTGGCCCTACAATCAGCCAACGGAACCAACTCAGATGCCGAGCGTCAAGCACTTAACGAAGAGTCGGTTGCTCTGCAAGATGAGTTAAACCGAATTGCAGAAACGACCTCTTTTGGTGGTCGTCGATTGCTCAACGGGTCATTTGGTGAAGCATCATTCCAAATTGGTTCTAGTTCCGGTGAAGCGATCATCATGGGCTTAACCAGTATCCGTGCCGATGACTATCGGATGGGCGGACAATCTTTTATTGCTACTGAAGGCAAAAACAAAGATTGGGGCGTCGATCAGACGGCAAACGATTTGAAATTAGAGTTCACCAAAAAAGATGGTCAAGAAGTGACATTAGATATCTTAGCCAAAACCGGTGACGATATTGAAGAGCTCGCAACTTACATCAATGGTCAGACTGACTTGCTCAAAGCCTCAGTCGACGAAGATGGTAAGCTACAGATTTTTGTTGCTGAACCACACATTGAAGGTGATTTAACCATCTCTGGAGGCTTAGCGACTGAACTTGGTTTAGCCGGTGGTCCTGGAGAGAAAACGACCGTGCAAAATATTGATATGCGCACCGTTGGTGGCTCGCAAAACGCAGTCGGTATCTTAGATGCAGCGCTCAAATACATTGACTCACAACGCGCGGATTTAGGTGCTAAACAGAACCGACTCAACCACAGTATTAATAACTTGGCCAACATCCAAGAGAACGTCGAAGCCTCGAAGAGCCGGATTAAAGATACCGACTTTGCGAAAGAGACGACTCAGTTGACTAAGTCACAAATATTGCAGCAAGCAGGAACGTCAATTCTTGCTCAAGCAAAACAGTTGCCAAACTCTGCAATATCATTATTGCAGTAGTCCTGGGAGGCGGCATTAATAAGCTCAGACGTGAGTATGTAATCCGCAACCTTGGCAAGGTATGGTTGTTAGAACAGTATAAGCTCTCTCAGATACGCCTGTTTATACTAGGAAAATAACCATACATTATGGTTAGCCATAATGTGTTCATTTCTCTTGATCTCCACATTGGCAATGGCTGCCAACCATAGCCCCGGTTCTCTCAAAGGAAAAGGGGCTTTTCTTTTTTCTGCCAATCCATTTCTCATCCCCCCCGGCCATTACCGCTAAATCTTGAGCTATTTATGTCTTTTTCGGTTGGTTTTGCGTCTTATGCCTCAGTTTCTTCTTTCTAAGTCGCTTAATTCACCTTGCTCAATAAATCCCCTAAAGGAATCGTCGTTTGAGTCGCTATTAAAGATACTTTGAGAGAACTACGTGGTTATCCGAGACGTCGGAAACCGTTCGGCAAGTTCCGCTACGTCTAATATTAATAGGAGACCAATTATGGCGGTAAATGTAAACACTAACGTGTCAGCGATGACGGCACAGAGGTACCTGAACAGTGCAACCAGTGCACAGCAAACGTCAATGGAACGTTTGTCTTCAGGTTTTAAAATTAATAGTGCGAAAGATGATGCTGCAGGTTTGCAGATCTCAAACCGTTTGAATGTGCAAAGTCGTGGTTTAGACGTTGCTGTTCGTAACGCGAATGATGGTATTTCCATGGCACAAACCGCCGAAGGCGCCATGAATGAGACCACCAACATTTTGCAACGGATGCGGGATCTTTCTTTACAATCTGCGAATGGTTCAAACTCAAAATCTGAGCGTGTCGCTATCCAAGAAGAAGTCACGGCACTTAATGATGAATTGAATCGTATTGCAGAGACCACCTCATTTGCGGGTAATCGTCTATTGAACGGTACTTTCCAAACGAAGTCGTTCCAGATTGGATCTCAGAGCGGTGAAGCTGTGATGCTGACCATGAAAGACATGCGTAGTGATAACGCGATGATGGGAGGAACCAGTTACGTTGCGGCGACTGAGGCAGATAAAGATTGGACGGTTAGTGATGGTAGTAATGATTTAACTTTAACCTTGACCGATATTAATGGCGATGAGCAAATCATTAATATTACCGCTAAAGTCGGTGATGATATTGAAGAAGTTGCCACCTACATTAATGGTCAAACTGACTTAGTACAAGCCTCAGTCAATGAGAAGGGGCAGCTACAGGTCTTTACGGGAAATAATGATGTCACTGGCGCCGTCGCTTTTAGTGGTGCATTAGCTACCGAGCTGGATATGCAAACGGGTCAAGCGATCACTATCGATACAATTGATGTAACGACCGTTGGCGGAGCGCAAAAATCGGTGGCCGTTGTTGACGCGGCGCTTAAGTATGTTGATAGTCATCGTGCAGAGCTAGGTGCGTTCCAGAATCGATTCGGCCATGCAATTAATAACTTGGATAACATTAATGAAAATGTTAATGCGTCTAAGAGCCGGATCAAAGATACCGACTTTGCTAAAGAAACTACGGCACTGACTAAATCACAGATTTTAAGTCAAGCGTCGAGCTCAGTCTTAGCTCAAGCGAAACAGGCACCAACGGCGGCACTCGCGCTATTAGGTTAATTAACCTGAACTCTGGATAAGAAACTGAGCTGGCAGAGGAACTAATTGCTCGTTCCCCGATCTGATCATTCGACCAAAAGGAACAGATACCTCCAAGGAAAGAGCATGGACAAATTAATTGAAACCTTC
>NZ_VHTC01000032.1:0-31593 GCF_013048685.1 Vibrio sp. A8-1 | reverse complement strand
AGGATATTGAGTTCGCACATCTTGTTGTCTGGTTGTTGTTTTTTGGCGAAATCATTTGATCACATGACAAGATGTGTATCCAGCTTAAATTGATGATTTTTCTTAAAATCATCAGGGGATTCCTCAGTGCTGAAGCAGTGGTTAGGCTCTGGCTATATCGATAAGGGCTTGTTCTACCGAACGTCGGAGGGAACTCCGCAAGGAGGAATTATCTCTCCAACGCTTATGTTACTGACGCTTACGGGCCTAGAAAAGCTCGTGAAAGAAGTCGCTAAGAAATCGGGAGAACGAGTTAACTTTATCGGTTATGCGGATGATTTTGTGATAACAGGTTCGTCAAAAGATGTTCTTGTTAACGAAGTCAAACCACGGGTGATTGATTTTCTAAAAGAAAGAGGGTTGACACTCTCTGAAGAGAAAACACACATTACTCATATAGATGATGGCTTTGATTTTCTGGGCTTTAACCTCAGGAAGTACAAAGGAAAACTACTCATCAAACCGAGTAAGAGCAACGTTCTCTCTTTCTTGGGTAACTTGCGTGAACTCATCAAGAAGCACGCAACAATGCCAGTCAATGATCTCATTAGATTACTGAACCCTAAGCTGAAAGGTTGGGCGAACTATTATCGCCACTGCGTTGCAAAGCGCACTTTCGGTTATCTCGGTCATCAAATCTTCTGGTTACTGTGGCGATGGGCGGTTAGACGTCATCCCACTAAACCAAAAGACTGGGTAAGGCGAAAATACTACATGAACAGAAGTGGTGGATGGCAATTTCACGGTTGGCAGAAAATCGCCAATATGGACTGTCACTACAACCTAATTCAAATAGCGAAAACGCCGATCAAAAGGCATGTGAAAATTAGAAGAGCAGCAACCCCATTCGATCCGCTTTACCAAGATTACTTGGCAAAGAGGAAGCCGAAAAAGGAAAGTCGTCACTCTTGGTTTGACCCTGCCTTAACTGCTATCTAGGTTGCTGGGTAACGTAATACGCCTTAGCGGAGGCTTGAGCCGTATGCAGTGAAAGTTGCACGTACGGTTCTTAGGAGGGCAGGGCGAGCGCATGAGTTGAATTAATGTTAACTTTCACAAATCATTAACCGTGAGATGATTATTTGAAGGTACTTTTTCTTTATCCCTGTTTATTTCTTGACCGCATAAATCTGGACTTACACAGCTCAACTCTTAGCGAGTTAACAAAGAGAGTGGTTTTCGTTTACAAATAATCTACTCATGCGGTTGCCCTGCTTAGGAGGGCGGCACTTGGTAACAAGTGTCGCCTATCCGACAAAAGCGTGTTACATAAAAAACTATATACCTAGTTCTAGATTATATTTATTTTCTAATGTCTGATATTCAAACTCTATCTTATTGCCGCAATCACAGCTAACGGTATATATTTGTTTATTCTTGGATACATGAGTCTTTTTGTTGCCACAACTTGAGCAAACTTGATTCATGGATGTGTTTGTATTGCAGTCATTACAAGTCACATAATAACCAAATTTACCATATTTTGGTGAGGTGCTTGAGCTGGAACAATTTTTACAAATAAACCAAGAATTTGATTTAATTAAATTACTGTCTGAGCTATCTAATTGTTGGGATGCATCAGTAATAATACTGCTGTTTTCCGTATTGGCTACTGTTTTTGAATTAGGTTTATGGGCAGCGATTAGAAAGTATTTTATATTGATAAATTCATTGTCACTAAAAGATGGGTTTGGCTTAAGGATACTCGATCTGCTAGTAATGATTTCTTTAACTCGATTGGATACCTGTTCTGATTTTACAATCAGGGGCGATATTTTCGATGGGATGTTATCCCTATCTATAATTGCATCATTAGATGCAGCGCAGAGAGTATCCCAGCATCTACCACTGAAATAGCCTTGAATCATAAATAACTTTTCTAGTATTTGATCAGCATTATCGTTCAATAACGATTTTAACAGTTTTGTTTGTATCTCAGCTTGGGTAATTGGCGAGGGCATACCGACCCACTTGCCACGAACCGTTCTTTGCCATTCAAGTTGCTTATTAACTTTGACGGTTCCTTTGATCGACTTTGATTCAATAATAATAAATCCTTTCTTATAAACGATAAGGTGATCAATTTGTGCTATTTCACCTTTGTGCTCTATACGCAAGTCATTATAAACAAGGATGTTATTAATTTCTGAGAAATGACGCTTTAAGTAGAAGGCTACATTATTTTCTACTTGATCACCTAATTCTTGCCTGAAGTTTTTGGTTTTAACAAATACTTTTTCTTTAACGATCATCAATGCCTAACCTTTTTCTTTATATGCTACCACGCACATTTTAAATATTGGAATAACCGCAATAACCCAGTATCTAGTTTGTGATCGCTGACAGTTTAAGTCTTCAACACCGCCTTCAACCGTGCAAAGGTTTTCATTGTATCGGTTGCTGGCATATCTGGATAACTTGGGTTTTGCGCTTGTAGCTGGTATTGATTTGGTGCGATTTTGCGTACTACCCGCAGCAAATAGTGGTTATCTCCGGTCTCATCTTGGGTTTCGATTGCCATTGTTAAGTTAGAAATGGAACCCGCGCTACTTGGTGTCACCCATTCAAGTAATAACAGATCCCCGTCTTGAATCGGATTTTTGCCGCCATTCATAGAGTTTCCCGCCGCGGGGGCAACAAAATGGCGAGTAGGGTCTAACTTGCCATAGCCATCGGCAACACAGTGGTATTGAACCGCTTCATGAGAGCCGCGTTTAAAATGGCCGCAAGCAATTTTAAGTTCAGGGTAAAACGGCAGCATCGTCCCTTGCGGATCACTTTGTTTGGCAAATTCGAGCACTTGAGCTGAAGGTGAGTGCTCAATCTCCGGCTGATTCGATGGCTGTTGTTGCTTAGGTCGTTGGGCATATTCAGCCAAACGTAAATCAACCAACTCTTGCATGGCATCGTGTAATAACTCGATATGCTGATCTTTTACCGCGAAGGTAGCGACAAATTTTTGATCGTTAATTGCAAACCAAGGAGCCGTTTTATTATTGGGCTTGGCAAAAGCTTTGATGGGATTATCTAGCCAATATTTTAACCAGCCACGATCGCTGGCTTTAAACTGCTTGGCTCTGGCGGTGAGCTCTTGCGCCATTAACTGGGGGCGACGTGACAACACATGATGGCTTCGCTCGGCTAACGCGCTGAGTGTCGGTGGATGGCGCAGCCCATCAAGTTCCAGCAAGGCTTCGAGTAAGATCGCTTTAAAGGATTTACTCATCGCTGTGTTTTCAATGCCATGGAGAAGAAAATCACCATAATGACTGACGAGCTCGCTGATTCGTGGGTCATTTTCCTGGCTGGCAACCAGATGAAACCAGCTTATCGCTTGCTGGCGAACTTTCTTCATCGGGTAGCCATGATGGAAAAATTCACTGGCGGTCGGGCGATGAGCTAATTGATGCGCTAATTGTTGATAATCATCTTGGACATTATTGCGTAGCCGTTTGGCTAAGTTTTGCCAAAAATTGATCAGCTCAATATCAAAATTAACATGACAACCTTTGGCTAGTGGCGCGTTAGTTTGCAATCTCCCTATCACTTCTTTTAGGGTTTTAACATTAAACAAGGTTGCTGGTCGGTTTAAAAATGAATCGTGATTACCAATAAAATCCAGCACGACAAGTTTGCGTTTATTGGTGATGGGAGAAAGGCGTAGCCCGCGACCTAATTGCTGTAGAAAGAGAATTTTTGATTCGGTTGGTCGAGCCATTAAAATCGTATCAATCGAGGGGAGATCTGTGCCTTCATTAAACAAGTCGACCGAGAAAATAATCTCAATTTTACCTTGATCTAGCCATTGCAGCGCTTGATTACGCCTTACGACTGAATCACTGTACACTGCCACGGCATGAATGCCTTTGCTGGTAAAATACTGCGCCATAAAATCCGTGTGTTTTTTTGAGACACAAAACGCTAAGGTTCGCGTTTGTTTTTTGGCTTGCCATTCACGATAGACATGTTCAGCGCGTCGCGATGTAGCCAGTTTATTATCAAGCGTATTAGGATCAAACTTACCGTTACGCCACGGAATCTCTTGATAATTTACCGCTTGATCGTAGATACCGTGATAATCAAACGGTGCGAGAATATCATCATCAATGCCATGCACTAAATTGCGTTCGAAGACTAAGTTATCATCACATAAAGAGAGAATGTCAGCTTGATCAGAGCGCTCTGGTGTCGCTGTTAAACCGAGGAGAAATTTAGGCTGAAAATAGGCCAATAACTGACGATAGCTTTTTGCTGCGGCATGATGAAACTCATCCACTACTATGTAATCAAAGTGATCAACGGCAAAACGTTGTAGGTGATTTTGCTTACCTAAGGTGGCGACAGAGGCAAATAATAGCGTTGCTTGATCATCTTGTATCGAACCGTTGTAGAGGCCAGTTTTGGCATTGGGGATCAACTGGCTAAAGGTTCTTTCTGCTTGCAGGAGGATCTCTTCTCGATGAGCGACAAACAACACATTTTTCGCTTGCATTTTCATCACATCAAAGGCCGATAACCAAGTTTTTCCCATGCCAGTTGCCAGTACCACTAAACCTCTTGAATAGCCTTGTTGTCGAGTGGCATCCAGTGCGGCTAAGGCTTCAATTTGGATTGAATTTGGTGTTGGAACGTCGATGGTTTCTTGTTCATCCTCTGTGACCAACTGAGCAATGGTACGCTGCTGCTGTGTTTGTTGATAACGGCAGAGGTAATTATCAATCCATTGATGGCTTAATGGCAGACTCTGATTGTGTTCAAAAATAGCATTGAACTGTTGACGTATATGAGTAAATTCAAGTGCGGCTGGGGAATCTTTGGGTAACTCAAAATCGTGGCGTAGAGCCCACTCGTGGCTACTTAACAAAGCGGTGCGGCTAATATTGTTCGAGCCTATCCATGCGCAGCCTTCGACTATTTCCCCTTGTTGCTGGCGAACAAAAATGTACGACTTCATATGAAAGCTATCATTGCCACATTGGAAGATGCGACAGGTTGCGCCTCGCTCAACCAATAGCATCAGGCGGCGCAGGGCAACGGGGTGGGTGATGGCTAAGTAATCGGAGGTGAGGAGTTTTATCCTCGCGCCGCTTTGCATAGCATCGAACAGAGGATCAAACAGCAATGCTAAACCGGAAGGTTGAATAAAGGAGACCGAGATTTCGATTTCGCTGGCATGGTTGATGGCTTGAATTAACCTTGGTAGGAGCGGATCGTTTACCCCACCCGAAGAGAGTCGATGCCCAGAATAGAGTTGACCAGATGTTGCGTTAGGCATGGTTGATTATGCCTTTAATAAAATGGCATTAAGCCATTGTTCAGTTTCTCTGCCTGCTCGCAGATCTTGGGTTATCCATAGCTTTTCGATGCTTAGAGGCACATCAGTTAATAGTTCGCAGAGTAATGATTCATCACAATTGGTAAAACATCTGCCATCACGAGTGACTTCATCTTGTCCGTATTTGAATGAGCAGTAAAACGCGCCTCCGGTTTTGAGCATTGAAGCGAGGTGCGCAAACGTCTGGGTGAGCAATGGGCGCGGAACATGCAGTAGCGATGCGCAAGCCCAAATTCCGTCAAAGTGTAGGTCAGTTTGAAATTCAAGAAAGGTGGCAACGGTGACCGGTTGTTTAATCAGCGTTTGTGCTAACCCAGCGAGCGCTGGACTGGCATCAAAAGCCTGCACTTGATAACCAAGCTCAATCAAATGCTTACTATCACGACCTGAACCACATCCGGCATCAAGGATGTACCCACCATCTGGTAGGTAATCTAAAAATGGTTTAAGTAAGCTCGACGCATCGATGTCTACGGTCGATGAAAAGAACTGCGCGGCATGTTGGTTATAAAAGTCGATAGACATAAGCACTCCTGATTTGCCAACGGATTGTAACTGTCTACGCTTTCTCACTCAATGAGTTGCATGTTAAGTGTGACCCTATCTGCGAAATCGCACATCTCTTTGCTGCTCTTGTACGGCATCAGCAATGTTAGGCTCATGGATCACAAGCTTGTAAATAGACCAAGCTGAACTAGATTTACACTATCATTCGATAGTGTGAGTTTGGAGTTTATGATGAAATTAATACTGCAATCGATATTGGCTTCATTGGTGTTTTGGGCGAGTGTGACTTTGGCGAATACCATTACCCTTGCCAGTGGTGAGTGGGAGCCTTATCAAGGGCAAAGCTTAGCGAGTGGCGGGCCGGCGGCTCAGGTGGTGAGCGAAGCGTTTGCTCTATCGGGTTGGCAGGTGAACTATCAATACCTTCCTTGGGCTAGGGGGCTTAATGCTGCTGAGAATGCTGAACTGGATGGGACGTTTTTGTACAGTTTTAATCAAGATCGTGCTGCGCGCTTTCACTATAGCGAGCCGGTAATTACCTTGAGTACGGTGGTTTTTTATCACCCCGATAAGCCGCTGCGCTGGGAGAATGAGCAAGATTTATTAGGTAAAACCCTCGGTGGCGTAGTGGCTTATGATTATGGTTTTGTCCGTGAAGATGCGGGTTACACCATTGAGCGCATTAGCCAACCTGAAAACAACTTTCGTAAGCTGCAAGCAGGCCGTTTGGATGGTGTAATGGAAGAGCGGTTAGTTGGCTCGGGGTTAGCGGCCAGTGTTGGTTTTAGCCAAGTGGCTTATTTTGATAAAAGTATTAAATTCGTGCCTTACCATTTAATTGTGTCTCGTAAACATCCAAAAGCGGCAGAGATTATTGCCGCATTTAATGATGGCTTAAAACAATTAGAGAGCAATGGCCGTTTGGCTGAGATCCTTGGTCAGTAGGTTTTAATTTGCTGGTAACCGATGACTATTAATAACCGTTTGTGATAATCGTATTAGGCAGTTCTGCTTTGAGTGGGAACTGCCTATTTAAATTTGCACATTGGCTATTTAGCCTTTTCAATTCAGACTTATCTCCTAATCCTTACTTCTCAATCAGTTGCATGTTAACTGTGACCCTTTCAACGAAATGCGCGTTTGCTCTCTTGTATAGTGCGGATCATGAACAAGACGACCTCGAGAGCAAAATGAAACACAATCTAAAACCTACTATGTGGTTACTCAGTTTGGGGTTATGCAGTGCCTTAGCGCAGGCACAAACCGATAACCTAGCCCAATTTCCTGATGGTAAAGCATGGTTAAACCATGCGCAGCAGGGCTTAGCGCCGTACTGGATGATGGAGACCGCCCGCGGGCAGCCGCTGGGTAACTTTCCTACCTTTCGTTGTGATAACGGTCAATTGCTTAATGTTAACCACGTTTGCCAAGAGCTCAATAAAGGGTGGATAACGCCACACTTTGGCCGTGACTATACGCGGATGAAATCGCGCCAAACTTACGCATATGCAGTGCTGTATCACTTAACTGGTGATGCTCAGGCGTTAGCGCTCGCCAACGCTGGAGCGCACTATTTAATTGACCATTTGCAAGATAAGCACAACGGCGGTTTTATTAGTTTTACCGAAAACGGTCAGCCGGGGCTTGAGTGGCAACAGCGCACCTCGCAAGACCAAGCCTATGCCTTGGTGGGGCTGGCGATGCTCTATTATTTGACTCGTGATCCGCAATTGGAAGCGGTGTTGATTAAACAGCAACAGTTTATTTTTGACCATTATCGATTAGCCGATGATCAAGGATTGGCGTGGGTGTTAAAAGAGGGCGATGGCGAAAGCGCTCAGCAGCGCGAATTGGTTGCCCAGCTTGATCAAATCAATGGGTATTTATTGCTGGTCGCTCCCTTGTTACCTGAGCCATATCGTAGCCAGTGGCTTGGGGATCTCGCTTGGCTAACTGAGGTGATGTTAACTCATTATCATCATCAACCTGAGCAGCGCTTTTATGGCGCAATACATCATCCAGCAGTGATGACCCAAAGCGCTAAACATAATGATTTTGGCCATACGATTAAAGCCTATTGGATGACGTATCTCACCGGCAGTGTATTGCAAAACTCGCAGTGGCAAAGCTTAGCAAAGCAGGGGATGAGAACGACCATTCGCCAAGCGCAATATCAGCCGAATTGGACGGATATCGCTCCGCGCTTACCCGATTCGTTAGCAAAACAGTGGCAAGGTAAGCCGGTGGCGAGTTGGCGTAACAGGCCGATGAGTTATGGCATTTCTTCATGGGAATGGGCAGAGCTCGATCAAGCGGCGATGACGCTATCGCTACTCGAAGGCCAGTTGGAGTCTGTCTTGGCGTATACAGCGCCCGCGTTTATGCAGGTCTGGGTGGATGAGCAGTACGGCGGAGTGGGCCTTAACCCGAAATCAACCAAGGCGTTTCATTGGGGTAATGGCTACCATCAGTTTGAGCATGCGTTGGTGGGATATTTGACCGCCCAGCAGCTCAATCAACAACCAGCAACGTTGTACTTTGCTTTTGAGCCAACAGAGCAGAGCCGACTTGCGCCTTATTATTTCCAAGGGCACGTTCAGCAACACCGCTTTACGTCCGTAGAGGGTTTACCGCGTCTAGAGGTGCAATTTGTTGATATTCATCCTTAATGTTTCGGCCAAAATGGATTTTGTTGTTCGAGCGTAAATCGCGGCGCGAAAGTGGTGAATTGTTTTCTTTTTTAGCACTCATCGTGATATCGAGTGCTAAAAAGTTACCTATGATTGATTTTTTGTATTCAAATGCTCATTTTTAATAAATATGTCACAAATAATAAACAAACTATTTGGGCTGTTTAATCCTTGTAGGATAATCACGGCGACTATCCCCTTCCTACTTTAAGTTGCAGGGATGTTGGCTACGTTCGTTCACCCCAATCACATAGTGGTCTATGTTCATGGGGATTCACTCACTTGCCGCCTACCTGCAACGCTAAGTAGTTTGGGGTTATTTGGATAAGCTGATTTATCCACCTTATGGATACTTCTCGGTTGCTTAATGCTGGCGTTGGTTCGCCATGTTAATCACCTTAGATAAAGTAATTGAAGGACAAATATAATGAAAAAGTTGCTCTCTGCCGCGTTGATCTCTTCTGCGCTTTTGCTAACCGGTTGTGGTGATAAAGAAGCCGCCGACCAAGCTGCTCCTAGCCCAATTAACATCAACCTCAGTTTGGTGTTTGCACCCAGTGAACTGCTCACTCAAGAGTTGATTAAAGTCACCGATTCTATTCGTGAAAAGACCGATGGCGGGGTGAACATTCAGGTGTTCCCGAGCGGTCAGTTACCGGTTTATAAAGATAACCTTGAGCAGGTGGTCAATGGTGCAAACTGGATTGCGGTTGAAGATTTAACCTATCTAGGCGATTACGTTCCTGACTTCACTGCGCTGGCTGGGCCAATGTTGTATCAAACCTATGATGAGTATTTGGCGATGATGCAAACCGATTTGGTGAGCGATCTTAAGCAGCAGATGCTTGATAAAGGCGTTAAAGTCCTGAATACCGATTATATCTTTGGTTTTAGACACATGATGACCAACCGTGAAATCGTTGAGCCAGAGGATATGCGTGGCATGCGCATTCGCGTACCGGGTAGCCAGTTATTCATCAGTACGTTATCAGCAATGGGCGGAGCGCCTGCGGCGCTGCCTTTCCCTGAAACTTATGCAGGGGTGCAACAAGGTGTGGTTGATGGTCTAGAAGGGACTATTTTGACCATGTACTCAAATAAAATGTATGAAGTGACGAAAAACCTATCTTTAACCAAGCATTTCCTTGGTACGGTAGGGGTCTACATTTCACCTAAAGTGTGGGAGCGTTTTAGCCCAGAGCAGCAAGCGATTGTGATGGAAGAGTTCGAGAAGGGCGCTTTATCTAACAATACTGAACTGGTGCGTTTGGATGCCGAATACGCTGAAAAACTGCAACAACTCGGCGTGACCATTAATGAGGTCAACAGTGAAGCCTTTAACAAACTGACTCAGCCTGTTTATAGCCAGTTCCCAGCGTGGAGCCCAGATATTTACTCACGGATTGAAGCTGAGTTAGAGAAGATCCGCGCTCAACAATAAGCAGTGATCGACGTTATAGCCCAACGTCTCAGTGATTGATGAAGAAGGGTATCGCGTAACCGGCTGAACAGGCTGAATATAAGCCTTGAATCTGTTGGTTACGCGTTTTTATTTTCAAGCCATTGGATAGGAAGTAGCACCAATGAAGGTTGTGATTTTAGTTTGGCGTTATTTAGAAGAAGTGCTTGCTTCGCTGGCCATATCGGTAACCGTTTTAATGGTTATCGCCAATGTTATTTTGCGTTACGGGTTTGGGTTTGTGGTGCCATGGAGTGAAGAGCTTGCCGTGGTCTGTTTTATTTGGGCGGTCTATTTTGGGATAAGCTCATGTTACAAACATCGTATGCATATGGGGGTGGATGTTCTGGTGATTTTATTACCCGAGCGTTTTCAATCGCCGTTTAAAATTCTCTCATTACTATTTTTGATTGTCGTTAATGGCGGTATGGCCCATTTAAGTTATCAGTACACCATGTTATCGAACAAGGTGACGCCAGTGATGGGGATGTCTTATTTTGCGATTAACAGTGTTTTGGTATTGTCATTTGGATTGATGTTATTACACAGTTTTATTTTTCTTTATCAAGAGATTGCCAAGATGCGCGGTCAATCTTGGGCTGGATGTGAGGAAAAAGCATCATGATCAGTTATCTTCCGATCGGTATTTTGTTTGTCCTGTTTTTACTTAATGTACCGATTGCTTTTTCGTTGATTGCTTCTGCCATGGTCTATTTTATTTTCATTAATGATGTCATTCCAGTCAGTTTGGTGATGCAGCGCTTTATCTCTGCCGCTTCCTCTTTTCCACTACTGGCGATTCCGTTCTTTATTATGGTGGGGTCGGTAATGAACTATTCCGGCATTAGTCGCAGCTTATTGGCGTTCGCCGATGCGCTGATTGGCCATAAAGTCGGTGGTTTAGCGCAAGTCAACGTGGCATTAAGTACCTTAATGGGCGGAGTTTCAGGTTCGGCCAATGCCGATGCGGCGATGCAATCGAAAATATTGGCACCGGAGATGACTAAGCGAGGTTATGGCTTACCGTTTACTGCGGCGTTAACCGCAGCTTCTTCGAGTATTAGCCCGGTTATCCCGCCAGGGATTAATTTGATCATCTTTGCCTTGCTGGCCAACGTTTCTGTTCACCAAATGTTTTTGGCAGGGTACGTACCGGCCTTTTTGATGGCTATCTCACTGATGATTACCGTCGCTTGGATCGCTCGTCGGCGGGGGTATCCACCTTCTCGTGATAAAGCGGCGTCTTGGGGCGAACGCGGGCGTTATTTTTTCCAAGCTTTACCAGCGCTGTTGATCCCTTTTGGGATTATTTTAGGCATGCGTTTTGGTTTGTTTACGCCCACCGAAGCTGGTGCGATTGCCGTGATGTTGTGTAGCCTGATTGGCTTGTTCATTTATCGTCAATTAAAACCGCATCACTTTGCGGCGATTTTGCGCGAAACCGTTCAAGGCACCAGTACGGTGATGTTCATCATTATTGGGGCGATGGTGTTTGGCTACTACATGACGTTGGAGCGTATTCCGCAGACGGTGGCCAGTGCTTTGATTGAGTTAACCGATAATAAACTGTTGCTGCTACTGCTGATTAACTTATTGCTGTTGGTGGTGGGGATGTTTATTGAAGGTGGTGCAGCGATGATTATCTTGACGCCATTATTGCTGCCTGCCGTCCTGAATGCGGGGGTCAATCCGGTACACTTTGGCGTGATCGTCATCGTTAATATCATGATTGGTGGCGTAACCCCGCCGTTTGGGTCGATGATGTTTACCGTTTGCTCCATTTTGAAAGTTCGGATGATTGAGTTCATGAAAGAGGTGATTCCGTTTTTGATTGCGCTATTGGCGGTATTAATGCTGCTCACCTTCTCAGAATCGTTAGTGATGTGGTTACCGAATGCAATTTAATAAAATAACGCCTCACTTTTGATGCGATAGGCCGCCAGTAAGGTTGGCGTCTCCTTAACATCGAGTTGTAATCAGCCATCATCGCCATTGGGCATGATGGCTTTTTTATGCTTCTTCTCTCTGCTTTTCTCATCTGACCACAGTGTATTATCGTTAAACGTGTCGATAAAAATCCAGATCGCGATCTTATCTTTCATTATTGTGGTTTTTTCCTTTTCTTCGCTTTGCAGTGAAAACGAGATCTATTTCAATTTTATGCAACAAGTTGATTTTTACAATTGCAATGTCATGTTGTTGCTTTATTTTAAGTAAGTTAAACAACTGTTCGAATTATTGAATAAACGTTAAAAGTGGACAGTGAGTCATCATCAAGATTAGCTCAGGTGAACCTTAGGCTTAGCAAGGGAGTGTAGGCATGAAAAAAGTAGCGTTAATAACCGGATCGAAAGGTGGCATCGGATCTGCGATCAGCTCACAACTGGTTGCCGATGGTTATCGAGTGGTTGCGACGTATTACACCGGAAATTATCAATGCGCTATCGATTGGTTCAATGAGAAGGGATTTACCGAGCAACAAGTGCGTTTATTTGAGCTCGATGTGACTGATACCGAGCAGTGCAGTGAACGTTTAACTCAGTTACTGAGTGAAGAGGGCTCCATCGATGTGGTGGTCAATAATGCTGGTATTACGCGCGATTCTCAATTGAAAAAAATGTCCGCAGAGGATTGGTTTGATGTCATTAACACCAATCTGAACAGCGTGTTTAATGTTACTCGTCCCTTATTTTCGGCGATGTGTGAAAAAGGCCAAGGGCGAATCATTAATATCTCTTCGGTGAATGGTTTAAAAGGTCAATTTGGCCAAGTTAATTACGCGGCGGCTAAAGCAGGAATGATTGGTTTTACCAAGGCGTTAGCCTTAGAAGGTGCGCGTAGTGGGGTAACGGTCAATGCGGTCGCGCCCGGTTATACCGCGACGCCGATGGTTGAGCAGATGCGAGAAGAGGTCTTGGCGTCGATAAAATCTCAGATCCCGATGCAGCGTTTAGCGACTCCAGAAGAGATTGCTAAAGCGGTCTCTTTCCTTGCGGGAGATGGCGGGGCTTATATCACTGGTGAGACGCTCTCTGTCAATGGCGGCTTATACATGAACTAATAGTGAAGTGGCATTGAGTGAACAACGAATGCCTCTTCATCATGATCATTTTTGCCCAAGCAATCGTGCTTTGGGTTAGGTATCGATAACAGCGTTAATTAATGAGGAAATACTTATGTACACGGATTTTTTTAAAACTTTCACCGATCAAGCAGAAAAAAACATGCAACCGTTTTTTAAGTTTAATCAGTTAATGACTAAAAACGTTGAGCTATTGACAGAGCTACAACTGAATGCAATGCGCACATACAGCGAAATGGGTATGGCTCAGATGAAAGCAGCGTCAGAGATTAAAGATGTTAATACACTCGCGGCGTTCAGTAGTCAGCAATTGGGCGTTCTGAGTAAACTGTCGCAGCAGATGCTAGACGATAGCAATAAATTGCAAGCGGCGGCGAAAGAGTTCAAGCAAGATATTGAAACGTTGACTTCAGAAAATATCAAAACGGCGACTCCACAATAGCCTGTGATCGTTTTATAACTGGAAGCGTTTGCGAGATAACACGCTTCCGGTGATCAAGGTATCTATTAAAGCGCCGCCCTTTTTCGGCGGCGCTGTTCCGAGTAAGGGAGTACTTTATGTTGCAACATTTCTTTTCGGACTATCTGGTTAAGCTGCAAGAAACCAATCAACAGTGGTGGCAGGATTTTGAAGCGAACAAGATGGCCGCTAACTCTCCTTTAAACCAAGCCATTCAAGCAGTGAACTTTGAAGATAGTGCGAAGTTTTTTGAACAAGCCGTTAATCAACCGACCGCGTTGCTGCAGTTGCAAACCCAGTGGTGGGAGCAACAAATGCAAATATGGCAGCAAGTGGTGCTATCCGGTAACACCCAGAGTGTGATTGAGGCTGAGAAAGGCGATAAACGATTTAACGATGAAACATGGCAGTCACAGGCCATGTACAATTTTATTAAGCAGTCGTACTTGCTGTTTTGTAAAACCTACATGGAGACCATCAATGCGATTGAAGGTGTTGATGAGAAAACCAAAGAGCGGATCAGCTTTTTTTCAAGGCAGATGATCAATGCGATGTCGCCTTCGAATTTTATTGCCACGAACCCTGAGCTGCTCAAACTCACCATTGAAAATAATGGGCAGAATTTACTCAAAGGTATGGAGCTGCTTAAAGAAGATTTGCAGTCCAGTGCTGATATTTTGAAAGTTCGCATGACCAACGAGCAAGCTTTTCGACTGGGTGAAGAGATAGCCAGTACTGCCGGTAAAGTGGTGTACCGTAATGAGTTGTTCGAGTTAATTCAATACACACCGGTCACAGAGCAGGTTAAGGCAACTCCGCTTTTGATCGTGCCGCCGTTTATTAATAAGTATTATATTCTTGATTTAACTGAGAAAAACTCCATGGTGCGCTGGCTGTTAGAGCAAGGGCACTGTGTGTTTATGATCTCTTGGCGCAATCCTGGACAGGCACAAAGTGAAATTGGTTTTGACAACTATGTTCTCGATGGTGTGGTGCAAGCGGTATCGGTAATTGAAGATATTACCGGACAAGAGCAAATCAACGCAGCAGGTTACTGTATTGGTGGTACGGCATTAGCCTCTGCTATTGCTTACTATGCTGCGAAACGAATGAAAAAACGGATTAAATCGGCGAGTTTTTTTACCACTTTACTGGATTTTTCTCAACCTGGCGAAGTGGGTGCTTACATTAACGATACCATCATTAGTGCCATTGAAGCGCAAAATAGCGCGCAAGGCTTTATGGATGGCCGTTCGCTGAGTGTGACCTTTAGTTTGTTACGTGAAAATAGCCTGTATTGGAATTATTACATTGATAACTATTTAAAAGGCACGAGCCCGGTTGATTTTGATCTTTTGTATTGGAATAGCGATAGCACCAACGTTGCGGCCAATACCCATAACTTCTTACTGCGCGAGTTGTATCTCAATAATCAGCTAGTGCAAGATAAAGGGGTAAAAATTGGTGGGGTATGGATTGATCTGAATAAAATTCGCATTCCAAGCTACTTTATCTCCGCCAAGGACGATCACATTGCTTTATGGCAAGGTACTTACCGCGGCGCGTTAGCCATGGGAGGTAATAAAACTTTTGTGCTCGGTGAATCTGGTCACATCGCTGGGATTGTTAATCCACCAGCTAAAAATAAGTACGGTTATTGGGTCAATGACAGCTTAGATGAATCGGCGGATGAGTGGTTAGCCAATGCGCAACGTGCGGAAGGTTCATGGTGGACCCATTGGGATCAATGGCTTGCTCAGTTTAGCCCTGAATCATTGGTTCCCGCTTATCCCATCGGCAGTGATAATTTCCCTGCTCTTGAAGCCGCGCCGGGCAGTTATGTGAAACAAACGCTACCGATAGTTGAATAAACCGATAGTTGAATAATAAGATGGATAGCGCCTATTTATAGCACTGATAGGGTCGTCTCAATAGGATGAAAGCCGCCGCGGAAGATGATTTCATGCGGCGGCTTTTTATTAACGATTTTTGTTAGTAAACCTGAAAAATAGATTATTGATTATCAGGATTAAACACATTGGTGTAGCTGGTAATGGTACGCACGCTGATATTCGATTGATCGCTGGCGTATAAACCGAGTTGTCCCGTTGTTGTATCATGGCCTAGGCTTTGGTGACTGTATACATTACTTAAGGTATCGCTATTAGGGATCCACTCCCAGCGCTGGCTTAAGCTTGAGTTACATTGCTGAAGGGCATTCAGATTATCACCATCTAAACAATAAGCGGTGTTCGCTGCACTCACGTAACGCCCTAGCTGATCATAAATAAACGATTGAGCTTGTTTGTTATCGGCACACTCACTGGCGGTTATCGATTGATCGCCATTCACCTCAACGCAGCGGTTATTAAAGCTGGCAAGTTGTAAGTTAACCGGTCTGCCACCGGTAAATACCGGATGTTGCCAATCAACGGTGAAGCTGGTGGTTTTACCGACTCGGCGACGTCCATCGTTTTCAAACCCATGGTAAGATTGATGGCCACCAAAAACGTAATAATGCTTATAAGCGCCGTTATAGATTGGACGGATATTGACCGAAGAATCAATCGTAAACTCGGTAGTGCCAGTTTCAGTTGGAGCAGCGCTGTAGATCACATCCATTTTCGGAACAAAGCTGGCGTAACCGATTGGGTTGATCTTGTTGGTATCAATCGGATAAGTATTTACCCATAGTGCATCTGTCCAGCGATCCAGTAAAGACTCAGCCGTTGCGTATTGATCGCGCTCCCAAGTAAAACGAACTTTTTGTGGGCTTGGCGTACTGCGTGCGACTTTATAATCGTGAGTTTTAAAGGTTAACCAACGGCTTTGGTTGTAACTAGCGTTAGCTTCTAGTTTGGCTTTCGGACCATCTTTATTGACTTCAACACCGCCATTGACGCCAACTTGGAAACCAG
The DNA here is from genome assembly GCF_013048685.1 of Vibrio sp. A8-1. NCBI lineage: Bacteria > Pseudomonadati > Pseudomonadota > Gammaproteobacteria > Vibrionales > Vibrionaceae > Vibrio > Vibrio sp. A8-1. Next base: position 15,103 of record NZ_VHTC01000032.1, on the reverse strand, counting down.
ACACTTCCTTGATTTCATAGTCAGAATTAATATTTTCACGCGGGAAGGTTTTTAAAATTTGCGCTTTATTATTCGATGTGTTGAAGACAAACTGATAATCCTGTGCGATAGCATCCGTTGACCAATCTCTGAAATAGGCATCGAGAGTGAGGTAGTCGGCTGCATATTGACGCCAGCTTAACTTATCATTGAGATGAATACCGGCTCCAGTGGTATCGTCATCCAAACTGATACGAACAATTTTGGCGTCTGGTGTTGCTGAGCCAGTGGTACCAAATTGCAGAGAACGTTCATAGTTAACTCGATAGATCAACGAGATGTTCGGGTTATCACAAAAGACGCGAGTCCCTTTATCCCATAAATGTGAGTTTTTAAAGGTGCACTCTTCATCGCTGATTGGGCGATGAACATTCACATAAAACGCAACATGCGGCAAGCTGTTAGCTTCGCTTGTCGCATTAGTGCGGCTATCAATACTACGCCGTTGGCGAGAATGAGTAACAGGTTGAGCTTCAAGTAACTGAATACTTGGATCATTTTCATCATCTAACCCCGTGAACAATAATTCTCCTTTATGTTCGGTAATTAGCCAGAAATCACTGCTCAACGCGACACCTAATTGACCGCGTAATAGCGCTTTGGCTTGTGTTTTACCCTGTTCATCACTGATATTACTAAAATCTATCAAGTAGCGCTGATGCTGGCGAAGCACGCTATCGCGCACATCACTTAACGTTGGTACTGTTCCTTCTTCCACCAACAATTCAGCGGCATTTAAATAACTAACTTGGCTATCATCCTGAAGCGTACTCAGCATTTCAACCGCCACACCTTGTGGTTGCTGAACATCTGCATAGGCGGTATTCCATACCAAGCCTGATAATATCGCGGCTAACGCGATGGTTTTATTGTTATAGATAGGCATAGGATTACCTCTTGATGAATGGTATTACCCTGTGACTTAACGTTGCGCTATGGCTGAACATCTTTGCCCTTTGGGTTGCAGCAGATAACGTATTCATATGGTTATTAAATGATCCATTACTGCTAAATCTATTAATATGTTTTGTGGTAACAATTTGAAACAAATTAAATAAAATTCGTGGCTCAAGATCACAAAAAAAACATCAGGAGAAAATGAACTAAAGTATCTTCAAGGTTTGATAAGCCTTAGTTATCAATAGCGGTAGGCGATACTGTTACCTTGCTGCAGAATTCTTGGCTGTGATTCGTTGGTTTAATCAAAGCGAGAGTAGTGTCAAAAATATGTCGGGGTGAAATTGGTACACTAGTGATTAATTTATGATAAAGGTTGCCTTTGATTCGCCGATAGTAAAGGACGATATTATTCACAGGTAGTCAGATGAGGAGTGCAAGGATGTTCAAGTCTTTTCGAGCTAAAATCACCGCGATCAGCGTGGGATTGATCGTGATTTCATTGGTTGTGACGGCGGTTTTAATCGTGAGAGTTAGCTCTGAAACGCTCCGTTTGCAAATCAGCCGTAATTTACAACAACAGCTACAAACTCAATCGAGCTCAATTTCTAACTGGATGGATGAGCGAAAAAACATGCTGATGGCCACCGGAAAGGTTTTGGAACAGCGAGATCCTTTGTCTGCTCTAAAGCAACTGAGTGATGGCGGTGGTTTTTTAGCGGCGTATTTCGCGCGTCCTGATGGCTCTGCGGTGTTTTCCGATGAATGGCAACCACCGAGTGATTACAATCCATTGACTCGTGAATGGTATCGCTTGGCGGCTACGCAGAGCGGCGTCGCGACAACGGCACCTTATGAAGATGCGCTAGATGGCCAAACCAGCTTAGTGGTCACCTTTACTCATGGATTGGGCAATAACGCCAGTCGCGGTGTATTAGCAGGGGATATTCCTTTAACCTTTATCATCGATACCGTGCGCGCCATTGCGCCAACACAAAACAGTTTTGCATTTTTAACCGATAACAGCGGGACTATTATTGCTCATCCGAATCCAAATTTGAGTTTAAAAAGCTTACGTGATTTGAACCCCAACTTAACGCAAAACATGTTAAGTGATATTCAGCGTCAAGGTCATCGCGAACTCACGTTGCAAGGTCAAGCCATTTATCTCACCAGTCAGGCAATACCGGGCACCAACTGGTCGTTGAATATTGCTCTCGATAAACAAGATGCCTTATCGGGTATCTACAGCATGATCCGTTGGACGGTTATTGCGGTGCTATTGATTGGGTTGGTTGCCACCGGTGTGATGTGGATCTCTAGCGCTTCAGGGTTTAGACGTTTACAAGAAGTCAGCTTAGCAATGACCGATATCGGTCAAGGAGAAGGGGACTTAACCAAACGTATCGAAGCGCATGGCAGCGATGAAATTGCCACTATTGCCAAAGCGTTTAATACCTTTGTTGAAAAGATTCATCTGTTGGTGAACGAAGTTAATAATACCGCTCAATCGGTGTCGGCAGCTTCGAGCACCTTGGCACAAGTGACACGACAAAGCGCAGGTGTGGTCGCTCAGCAAAGTTCAGAAACGGATCAAGTTGCGACCGCAATGAATGAAATGACCGCCACCGTACAAGAGGTTGCGAGTCATGCCAGTGAAGCGGCAAGTCAAGCCTCTGCAGCAGATAATGAAACCAAACAAGGGCAAGTGTTACTGCGCGATACCTTACAACAATTAAAACATTTGGATGATACCTTGCAAGGCAGTAGTTCAACGATTGCGGAGTTACAAACCGGAACGCAAGATATTGTGGGTATGCTGGATGTGATCAGCGCCGTTTCTGAACAAACCAATTTACTCGCTTTAAACGCGGCGATTGAGGCTGCCCGAGCGGGAGAGCATGGCCGTGGTTTTGCGGTGGTTGCCGATGAAGTGCGTGGATTAGCAGGTCGTACGCAACAAAGTACTCAGCAGATCCAAGAAGTGGTTGATCGCCTGTTTAAGCAAACGGAAAATGTGGTCAATGTGATGGCTCAAAGTCGCTCCGCTGCGCAAACTACCGTGACGAAAGCCGAAGACATGGCCGCTCGTTTAGAGCAAGTTAATCAAGCGATTACCTTAATCGCCGATATGAACTTACAAATAGCGACAGCGGCAGAAGAGCAATCATCCGTGGCTGAGCTGATTAACCAAAATGTGGTGAATATTAATGATTTATCATCACAAACTGAACAGGCATCGCATCAGTTAACCGAAGCGACGCAAACTCTGACTGAGCAAGCGGATCAACTGCATCAACAAGTATCACAGTTTAAAATTTAGTCAGCGATTACCGTCAGTGTGTTATTTAAAAAGGGGCTTTTAGCCCCTTTGTTATTTCATCAATATACCTTGGTCTTTGGCCATTTGAGTCGCCATTTTAGGCGCTTGCCATAGTGAAGGCAGTAAAATCAGTGAAGCGGGTACGGCGGTGATGACAATGAAAGATTGTAGCGCTGAAATGCTCCCTTCTCCCATTGATATCAGAACGATCGCCATCGCTCCCATCACTACGCCCCAAAAGGTCCGAATCGCAGCATTAGGATTAGCCTCGCCACTGATCACGACGCTAATCGTGTAGGTCATTGAATCCCCAGTAGTGACAATAAAGGTGGTGGTTAACACCAGAAATAGCAAAGCCATTAAGGTCGGGAAGGGCAGTTGAGCGGTGATTGCCAATAATGCACCAGGTAAGTTAAACCCTTCAAAACCTTGAGCAATAACGCCTGGGTTAGCCAATTCAAAAGCCAATCCACTGCCGCCAACAATACTAAACCAAAAACAGGTGATCAGCGGAGCGGCGATACTAATCGCAAGAATCAATTGGCGTACTGTGCGTCCACGTGAAATGCGTGCAATAAAGATCGCCATCATCGGTCCGTAACCAATAAACCAGCCCCAGAAAAAGACTGTCCACCAACTGAGCCAATCTGTGTCAGCACGATAGAGCGCCATAGGAACAAAGTTATCAACCATCGAGGCGACACCTTGTAAGTAGCCATCAATAATAAATCCCGTTGGGCCAAAAGTTAGGATAAACAGAACTAAAATCACCGCCAAAATAATGTTATAGCGACTGATCACTTGAATGCCTTTACTTAAGCCACTTAACGCAGAAAAGGTATACATTGCCATCGCAAACAAAATAACGATGATTTGTGTCGTGAAAGTATCGGGTATACCCCATAGGGCATGCAGTGCGTAGCTAATTTGCAAACCTAAAAAACCAATCGGGCCAATCGTCCCTGCGGCAACCGCGATAATACTCAGAGCATCAATTAAGTTAGCGACCCAGCCGGTAACGGCCCGTTGACCTAAAATCGGATAAAGCAGAGTACGAGGTTTTAGAGGGAGTCCTTTATCGTAATGTAAATGCATCAGTACGATGGAAGAAAGGCAACCTAAAATGGCCCAAGCTAAAAATCCCCAATGCATAAAAGATTGTGAGAGTGCGTTGATGGCCATTGTCGATAAATCGGCGTCAGCAAAAATCGGTGGAGCGTTAACAAAATGAGCAATAGGTTCGGCGGCGGCCCAAAAAACACCGCCACCAGCCAGTAAAGTGCAAAGAATGATTGATAACCATTTCATATTATCGATTTCTGGCGATGTTAAACCACCTAAACGCACCGATCCGGTTTGGGTTAAAGCCAGCGCCAAACCAATCACAAAATTAGCCAATAACAGCAGTTGCCAAAAGGCACCAAAACCTTGAGTGGCATAACGAAAACCAGAATCAATCAGAGAAGTGAGCAGCTCAGGAGAGGTAACCGCTAATAATACGAATAAGGAGAGGAAACTACCACTAAGCCATAATACGGGATTATTAAGCTCAAGTTTTTGTGATAGCGATGTGCAGTCGCTCTGTGGGGGATGCGTGGCGGAGTAATCAGATGCTGTCATGCAAGACGCATCAACACTCAAAGAAACTTTAGACATAAAAACTCGCTTTTTACCTAACAAATTTAGGAAGTATGGTAGTCACAATAATGGAAAATTGTGATGTCCATCATAAAAGCTGGTCATGCTAACACAGAATAGATTGAGAATTCATCTGTTTTGCTAGTTACCGGATTGAATTTCCAAGGTGTGCTCAAGTTAATATTGAGGCGTGCTAGGTATGGGTTTAATATTCCAAAAGTGAATATTCAATCGATTTATATTTCTAACTTGGTTATAAATGTTGTGCTAATTTGCTTGTCGCATATTAACTAAGGAAGATGACTCATGCGTACATGGCTACTCGCTCTATCTCTATTCAGTGTTTCTCAACATACCTTGGCAAAAGATGCCGTGTTATTGAATGTTTCTTACGATCCGACCAGAGAGCTTTATCAACAATATAACGCCGCATTCGCCACTTATTGGCAAGCAGAAAACGGACATAATGTCACGGTTAGGCAATCCCACGGCGGATCAGGTCGACAAGCAGTTTCCGTGATGAATGGTATTGAATCCGATGTCGTGACTTTAGCACTCGCTTATGACATTGATGCGATTGCCGAGGGGGGAAGAATCGCTCCCAATTGGATTCATCGCTTACCCTATAATTCAGCGCCTTATACATCGACGATTGTTTTTTTGGTCCGAGAGGGGAACCCTAAAAATATTCGAGATTGGGATGATCTCATCAAACCTGATGTGGAAATCATTACACCTAATCCGAAAACCTCGGGTGGCGCTCGCTGGAATTATCTTGCCGCATGGGGATACGCTTTAGATCAGTATCAAGGTGACGAAGAAAAAGCGCAGCAATTTGTTAAGTCGATTTATGAAAATGTCAGCGTTTTAGATACGGGGGCACGTGGCGCTTCGAACACGTTTGTTGAGCGGAAAATAGGTGATGTGTTGATTGCTTGGGAAAATGAAGCTCTGCTCGCGGTGAACAAATTAAATCATCATGGCTTACAAATCGTAGTTCCGAGTCGCTCTATTCTTGCTGAGCCTACCGTGAGTTTGGTTGATCGAGTAGTCGATAGAAAAGGAACTCGTGAGGTCGCACAAGCGTATTTGGCGTATTTATATTCTCCAGTCGGCCAAGAGATTGCCGCGCAAAATTTTTATCGACCAAGAGATCCTGATATCGCTGAGAAATATACGGAAGTGTTTCCTCATTTAACGCTATTTACTATCGATGAGGTTTTTGGCGGTTGGCAGCAGGCACATCAAACTCATTTTGCACAAGGCGCAACATTCGATCAAATCACTCGTCGTTGATAATACGTTGATTGATAAAAATGATATTGCCATAAGTGGTTGGGGATTGTTGCTGGAAAGTGTTTACGCTTATCTCCCCAACCTATTTTAGCTTCAGGCGTTATTTATTGTGATTCAGCGGCAAACTCTTCAATTGCTCCCAGTGCTTGAATACCATAAGTTAAGGAAGGGCCTCCTCCCATCAGTACAGCAACATCGATCACTTCAACCAGCTCGGCTTGTGTCGCCCCAGCTTTTAACGCTGCAAAAACGTGAGCGGCGATACAACCATCACAACGTGCAGCGATACCAATACCGAGTGCAATCATCTCTTTGGTTTTCAGATCCAGCTCACCAGCAGCCATAGCGGCTTTATGTAATTGCATAAACGCAGATAAGGTATCAGGGCTTTGCTGTTTATAAGATTTACCTAAGGTATTGTTGTCTTTGAGTAATTGAGAATAAGATTTCATATAACCTCTTCGTTAGTTTTTGCTAAATAAGTTTAACCTAATATAAGGTGCAACATAATAAAAAGCAAATCGAGTTGCGAATTATTCTATTGCGTTTATTATGGACGTCTAGAAGTCTTTATTTTTTGTGAGTAGAAAGGATGCTGAAAATGAAAAGTACGATTCGTTGCGCGTTAGCGATAACATTACTGCTGGGGCTGACGGCATGTGGTCAAAAAGAACGCTCTGAAATTAAGGTCGGAGCAACCGTTGGGCCACATGCTCAAGTGGTTGAGGCCGTCGCTAAAGAAGCGGCTAAACACGGTTTAACGGTAAAAGTTGTTGAATTCTCTGATTTTATTACTCCCAATGCCGCACTGGCCGATGGCAGTATCGATATTAATAGTTATCAACATCAACCGTTTTTAGACAACTACAATCGTCATCATGGGGCAAAGTTAGTATCGATTGGTCACTCGATTTTAATGCGGATGGGGATTTATTCGAATCGTCATGGATCATTACAAGACTTACCTGATAATGCACGGATTGCGATTCCCAATGATCCAACTAACGGTGGACGTGGTTTACTGCTGTTAGCTGATGCGAATTTAATTACGCTTCGTGATGGTGTCGGTTTCAATGCAACTCCAAGGGATATTGTTGAAAACCCGAAAAATTTGCGGTTTCTTGAAGTCGATGCCGCTCAGTTACCGCGAACTTTAGATGAAGTTGATGCGGCAGCGATTACGATGAACTATGTGATGTCAGCTGGTATAGATCCTAAAAAGCAAGGGATTTTTCTCGAATCCAATCAAGCACCATTGGCGGTAATGGTTATTGCCACTCGTGAAAACGAGCGAGACAACGCGGTGTATCAGCAATTTGTACAGATTTTTCAGTCGGCCGCGGTGAGTGAATTTATTGCCGAAACGTTTAACGGTACGATTGAGCCTGCTTATTAGATACCTGTTTTAAGTTTTTGAATAGGAAGCGATAAAACTATCCCTTTCTTATTTACAGCGGCAGCGATATTGGTTACGTTCGTTTTCCCTAAAGCCTAGAGTCTATCTAGGCTCATTGGCACTATGGATTACCTCGACTACTCTATGGCTTGCTGCTGTCTTCCTTATTTTATATGGCACTGCTCTAAAAGTACGGGTCCAGTTCCTAGTTTGGCCAGTTTGTCTTCTGGATTATACAGTGGGCAAGTTTGCATCGATAAACAGCCGCAACCGATACAACCGTCAAGCGTATCGCGCAACTTTTCCAATCCAGCAATTCGTTCATCTAAACGCTGTTTCCACTGTGCTGATAGTGCTTGCCAGTCTTTTTGAGTTGGCGTTCGACTATCAGGTAATGTTGCTAATGCTTGCTGTATTTCTGCCAGAGAAATCCCTAGCTTCTGAGCCGCTTTTATCACGGAAACACGACGTAAAATATCTTTTCGGTAACGGCGTTGATTACCTGCGTTGCGGTCACTCTTAATCAGTCCCTGACGTTCATAAAAATGCAGTGTACTAATACTTATCCCACTGCGCTGTGCGACTTTCCCCACTGTCCAATCGTTTGACATATTGTGCTCAGCCTCATCTTTTTTTCATTTTTCTATAAAAAAGCAAAAAAACACTTTACCTCAACCAAGGTTAAGGTTTTAGCCTGTATCTTCATCAAGCACAAGGAGAAGAACGATGAAAATTGAACACATTAATCTAGTCATAAAAGATTTAGAACAATCATTACGCTTTTACCGAGCCGCTTTTCCTCATTGGAAAATACGCGCGAAAGGTGGTGGTGAGTGGTATGGCAAAGCCAGAACTTGGGTGCATTTTGGCGATGAAAATCATTACCTTGCGCTCAATGAGTTTGGCGAAGGGAGGAACAGAGATCGTACTGGGCACAGCGTTGGCTTAGCGCATTTTGCTTTTGAAACTCAAAACCTTGATGCAGTGATCGCACGTCTAGAGCAAGCGGGTTTTGAGATTGCTGATAATGGAACTAATGAGGCTTTTCGTCGTAATGTTTACTTTATCGATCCCGATGGGTTTGAAGTGGAATTTGTACACTATTTAAGTGATTTACCTAATGAGCGTAATACTTAGCTCGATGAAGTAGAGAAAGCGAATAGATAACGTCATTAGATGCTAAGCTATTGATTTTAAATTATTGCAGGCAAGAAAAAAGACGTCCTGAGACGTCTTTAAACTATGAATTGGTGGGCTGGCGGGATTTGAAATGGTTTCTCACTTTTCATAAATTCAGTAACTTATATCGATGTTGCCAATTTGGTGTTGCATCAAATGTTACATCAATTTCCTACTTCAAAAGGAACTGAACCCGCGTCGATGTATTACTAAATCATTTAAAAATGCTAGCTTGTTATAGCAATTTGATCTAAAGCAATAGCGCTGATACTGAGTATTTTACCCAGCCTCACCATCTATTAGTAGCGATTTTAACACATCGGGAGAAGACGGTAGCATTCCGACTTTTAAGCCAAATGGTTTGAATACCTTGTTGAGAATCTCTGTATTGTAGCTGCCCCGATCATTCTCTATATCTGAGAGTGTTTTTCTTGAGACATTTACAAGTCTTGCGAACACATCCTGTTTGAGTCCCAGTATATTAATGCGTAAACTTTTTAACGCTTGGCCTTGTGTCAGCTCTCCAAGCAATAAGTGTTTGATGATTTTGTTTGCCTCGGTTTTGCGTTCTGCTGCACTTACTGCTTTGGCGTTTTTTGAGGTTTTCGATCTAGTCGGAGTATTAAGTTGCGATCGTTCTTTGGTCGAATGAGTTGCATCCGTCCCAGCCTTGGGCTGATGTTGATTTCGGTTTGCTCTTAGACGAGCAACGGTATCTTGTACGGACTCTTTATTGCTTGGCTTATTCATAGTAACCCCCATTTAGTGAGCTTTTCTGATATATGATTAAGTCCAACGGCTGGCATCTCTAAGATTTGTTCTGATACTCCTCGTAATGCTAGTCTCTGCTTTAAATCAATGCATTTACTTGCAGTAACCTCTAGTTCTTGTAATAACACTTCTTTTGGCACGAGATCAGATAAGGTGTCCGCTATTCCGACGAAGTCGTAAGTTCCGCCAACCTCTAGTGGGGCTTTCCATTTTGTTGTTCTTGGAATGCCTTCAGGATCAGCTTTCATTGGTGCGAAGTCGTAAACGGGAGCAAGCTTTATGACTCCATCACCCTTTAAGAATGAAGTGTTTCTGCCATGGTTATCACTATTACCAAATAAGATGTTGAGTAGATCTCTCTTCACCCATTCAATGACGAAAGCTTGGGTATCAAACCTATATCCTTGGTGTTTAACCATATGGCTTTCAGTAATTTTTTCTATGAGAGTTCGGATTGTTGTTTCGTGGTCAAGAGTGACTCCTGCGCCTTTTTTCAAAATGGAATACACAGATTCCATGCCAAATCTCTTTATTTGTTGATTAATAATTTGAACATCAAATCGAGGCAGCCATAAGGAAGGGTAGTTTAATCCTTCCTCTAACCGCATGCCTTCGGTGGCGATCGTTTCGACTCCCATTTCGGTTAGCTCGTGGTAGAAGTAGAACTCAGCTCTTAGAATATTGCAGTCGATGGTGCTTCTTGAGCCTCTAGGGTACTTTACTAAGTAATGTAAGTCGTGGTTACTATTGTCATCTTGGTATGGATCAATCCATATTTTTTCGCTGCCAGATCCATGATCGAAACCACATCGGAGGATCAGCTTTGGCGCTTCACCTCCAGCCCCAGTTGCACCACCTGCGGCTGCCCCTCTTTGTTGTGCATAGTCGAGGAAATCACCTGCTCGATTTTTAACATCATCAACAGAGAAGTAGAGGTTGTCTGCTACTTCGTAGCGCTCAGGAAGAGAGTCTTTTATTCTTAAGTTACCAATAGGCGACATTGTGCCAAACTTGAGCAAAACATAGTCTTGTTCATCAGAACTAAGGTCTTCAATATCTAGGTGTTTGACCCAGTATCGTCTACTAGCGCCACTAGGCATAATATCGTCTAGAAACTTTAACCATCCAGGTTTACCCATGTCATCAAAAAAGAATGAGACAGGGTGGTTTAGTGAAACAGCGTGAAAGTCATCTTTATCGTGATGTTCTAGCGCATAGTCGCTGAGGTAGTTGAGTTCAGTCACTCGGAAATTATGTTGGCTACTTTTAGGGAATGAGATGATACCAATATCTATCCATTCATCTTTGATAAAAGCCTGTACAGTGATTTCTTCCATCGACAATACCTCTACTTAGTAATGAGTAAAACATTACTCTTAAAGCCCTTTCTTTTCAAGTTTTGAGTAAATAATTACTCACTAATGTTTGGCTGGCTTTGTTATGAGTAAATTGTTACTCATAAATTGCAAGTCACATTGTTGATGAGCAAAATGGATGGTTTTAGTTATGAAAGCTGCGATAGGGAGTAGGGCGTTAATTGTTTGTTCAGTTATTACGTATTTCGGTGATTGCGATCGCTCGTTTCGGTTTATTGGCGATGCTTGGGAAGATATGCAGCTCCAATGAACGCCAGATATCGATCGCGTAATCGAGAGTGACATCGTGCTGTTTGATGGCAAACCAGTCTTTCGCAACATTGGCAAAGGTATGTTCATGGATTTCTTTATGGGCTTGCTGCTGGCGTTTTCGAGCATCTTGAGGATCGATGCCTTGTGCGATCAGCTCTTTGGCAGAAAATAAGCTTTTTCTTGCTTGTAAAAGGGATATCTCTGGGTACATCCCAAAGCTTAAGTTAGCTCGTTTACCGTTTGTGGGACGATAGTAGTTGAAGATCCACTGCTTTGACCCGTTAGGTTTGATTCTAAGTCGCAAGCCATCACCATCGAAAAGATTATATTCTTTTTCTCTAGGTTTGGAGGCTTTGATCTCTTTATCTGTCAGCTTTACTGTGTTTTTTACCATGATGGGTACACCAAATTAACACGATAAAATCAGTGTACCTTGTAGTGTACCTAAAAATTAAAGCTGTTATGAAATCGCATTGGACGCTGGTGGATGCTAAGTTGTTGATTTTACGTTGTTGCAGGCAAGAAAAAAGACGTCCTGAGACGTCTTTAAACTATGAATTGGTGGGCTGGCGTAAGTTGATCTTGATGGGTAATTAATTGATTTTTAATTATTTACTTCGGTTTTATTTTTTATTTGGTTACTAAGATGGTTACTAAAATAAAATGCTTTAAATATTAGAGTGTTTTTTTTGAGATACCAGCTCTTCATTTTCCTTTTGAAGTCTAGTGTATTCCTCTTTCAATATATCTAGTTCAACTCTCATTTCATTAATGTTATCGAGTTCTTCAATTAATAATTCTACACCCGTAGCTTCTTTTTCCATAATAGGAGCTAATAGATTTGATTCATGTTTACGATTTGAGTTTCTTTTGATGTTGTCAACGGTGGTGGTTAGAAGTTCATTTATTACAGTAGTTTTAGGTTTTTGAAGCTTTTTAGAAAGGTAGTCAAGAGCCTTCTGCGCATTTTTTGATAGTGAAAATGTAGATGTTTGAGCTTTGTTGTTGTAACTGCGCCATGCGCTTTTTAGTAGGTTGACCTTGTATTTGTCATCATCATTTATCGAATCTTTGCTTGTCCAGTAGTTGATAAAGCTTCTCGCGAATTCGACGTTGGATTGATATTTGTTCCTATTTTTGTCTTCTTGGGTTAGTTCTGAATAGTCACCAACCCAATCATGTCGTTTTGCATAGCTTCTCAACCATTCTGCCATTTTTTTATCTTCTGGATTAAACCAGTTCATTCGATCCTTAAGCGACTTATTACTCATAATGCTTTCCATTTAAGGTTTTAAATAACATTGTAACCCTGTTGGTAACTTTATTTAAAACAATATTTTAAATTTGTTCAAAAGTGTGATTGATGTTGTTTTAAATGATGTTGTTGAATGTATTATTAAATAGGGTGTTTATGGTGGAATCGTGTGCGATGTTGATAAGGTTTTTATCAGGTTTAAAAAATCTTTCTCCAGAGGGAAGGTACTTACTGTTAGCTGTTCTATTTGCAAAAATGGAAGAGGAATGCGGTCAGGGGAGGCGAACAACTGATATGTCCGTTGCTCGATTGCGTTCAGACTTTGGTGTGAGCCATAAAGTTGTTCGTGAGGTGATAGGATACTTAGAGTTAAACAATATTTGTGAAATTGAAAGAGACAGGCATGGTAAGCGCTCGTGTATTTTTAGGGATAGATACATATCGAAGTTACAGGGAAACGAACCTGAGTATATTCTAGTGGCACTTTATGGTCTTTTTTCTAGGGATGCCAAAGATGATCGAGAAAAGCTAGAAAAATCCTTAAAAACCAAGTTGAGACCTTCCAATCTGCTCTTAATGGCGATTTTTGTCCTTCACTCCGATGAGTTTGGTCTTGTCCAACAGAACACCTTTCATGAAGACAGAGCATCGTTGTTGCTTTCTGAAAGTAAACTTCGTCATTTGATGGGGGATATCAGCGAAAGCCGCTTGAAAACCCAGATTGAAACGCTAAGAAGTATCGGTTTTATAAGAAAAGAGGTCCGTGGTGGTGTTTCTTCGATCTATTTTGGCAAGTTCAGCAAACGCTATCTAATAGATCTTGGGTTAATAGATAAAAGTTTAGCGTTAGTACCTAGGGTTGATGGTGCCGTATTAAAAAACGTTAGTACCTTAACTTATGAAGTTCCTGAACAGTATTTGGCGTACAAAAGAGGAAATGAGTGTTCGCTAGGTTTTGAATTCGACTTTGAGTTACCGTTTAAACTATCGTTTTTTGTTCATAAAAAGATGTGGCTGGATCAGGACCATGAACTAGTGTTTAGAAACACTAAACGTGAGAAGAATTATGTCGACGAGTTTGATTTAACGAAACTTGATTGTGTGCCTTTTGTTAGGGGGAACTATCTTACTTTTGCAATCTTGACTAAAGTTGAAATCTTGACGGCATTTATCTTGAATAACTATTGGGAAAATTTGATACAAGACACCACACAGTTGTTCTCTAAGATTGAGCACGATGAACGATTTAAGAATGCCTTGTCGAAAAATGCTATCTTCACACAGAAGTTCTTAAGTGGACATGAAGACTCAAAAGCTCTTGATGTTACTTGGCGATTTTGGCAAAAACTTTTACTTAACTTATCTATAAGCTTGGCGAAATCTTTAGCCAAAATGATTCAGCTACGAGATGATGTTACTCACTTGAAATCTGTCAGTCTTTTATTGTATGGCTTCGAACACTACAACGCGGCAATGGGATATCATCCTTCTTGTAATATCTGGTTATCTTTCTCTGTTGGTGAAAAGCATTACGAAATAGATATTGTAAGTAAGAAAGTTAAGCCTTCAGATGCCTTAATTAAAAGAAGTACTCAAGATATTAATCATGATGATAAGGCGAATTTAAATTATACCTATACTGTGCAGGAATCATTGCTTGATGGTTCTTAATGTCAGAGTAGTCCAAGAGTAGTAATGTCACCATATTTGTTTTGTTTTGGATTTCAGAGGGCAAAACCTTATATCAGGTTGGGTCGAAATGTCATTTTAAGGCTTAGTACATGCACTGCCTAAGCCGAAATGAATCCGGTATTAGTAGTATATATATTGTATTAATTAACATCACACTCCCTTCCTATACCTAAATAACTAAGAGGTATAGGTAATGAAACAAACCAAACATCTTACAACGATTGCTAAATCGACTTACTTGGGAAGAGAATTATGTAAGGGTAAACGTAATAAAACCTTAGGCATGTTTAAAGAGTACTTAGATAGAATTGATGATGTGATGGATAAAGCTATCAGTGACCATCCAAGAACAACAGTTATTCGAGTAGATCTTAAATTTCCTTGTACGATTAAGTATGAAATTGCCCAAGTCATGAAACGCTTTATTAGCTCTCTATCTGCACAAATTAATGCAGACATCAAAAAAAAACGTAAAGAAGGGAAAAGAACTCCCGATTGTAACGTTCGTTATGTGTGGGCAAGAGAAAATAACCTTTCGCTTAATGACCATTATCATGTAGCACTATTCTTTAACAAGGATGTGTATATGTATCTCGGCCGTTTTACTAATACTAATAACCTAGCTTATCGGATTAAAAGAGCATGGTGTAGTGCCCTTGATTTAGATATTGATGAAGGTGGGGCCTTAGTTCATTTTCCTGATAATAGTCAATATTGGTTGGACCGCCGAGCTAATAACTTTGATGATGTTTTTAACCAAGTATTTAAACGTCTCAGTTATTTCGCAAAAACCGATACCAAAAAGACCGGAGATAGACGAAGAAATTTTGGTTACTCGCTACGATAAATAATCCTATCAAATACTGAAGGATCCCCTCATAAATCACCCAGCGCATAACCATATTGGTGAAGTTGCCGTGTAAGCTCTGCCCCTGCTTCGAGCAGCTCTAACGTTGTAATTTCGTAGTCTGACCTGCGTAGAACTTCCA